>JAGLWV010000255.1 GCA_023133225.1 Candidatus Aminicenantota bacterium
TTTCAGCCTTGAGTTTATCAGGCTCTGTGTCGTAACAAAGAAATCCAATATAAACAAAATTATCATCATAGAGGATTTTTGCCGATGTGTTTATTTTGTGAGGCTCTCTTCTGTCAGATTTGAGTTGGATAAAAACACCTGCATCCGGAGCTTTTTTCCATACCGGTTCGTTTAACAGACCATCAATTTTTATTGATTCATCTATCCTTAGTGCGAGAGATTCTCTTTTCCCTTCCTGGCCTGCTATCGAAAGAGACAAACATATTAAATAAAGAAAAGGGAGTAAAATCTTCCTCATGTGATTAATCTGAGTTTATAATAATCAGTATTATATTGCTTGTAAAGCAACCTTTATGCCAATTGAAGCTAGGGCAAGTTAAAAATATAAAATGGTTTTCTGTCCTTTTAAAAGAAGGGATATTAAAAAAGAGGAGAGGTTATTGTTTTCCCTTACTTTTCTCTCTTTCTGATAAGTAAAATCAAGAATTGAGGCTGTCAGTGTTAACTCTACTATTTTAACTTCCAGAAGACATCATTGATAGTTAGGGATTCGAGCTTTTTTGCTTAATTTTTTTAAAGCCGCATCGATCTCCACATCAGATTTCCCTTCAATCTTGATTGTTTTATCGATCCCTAAAGCCATACCAATTATTATTCCAGCTGCTCCGCAAATGGCTCCAACTGAAATGGCAGCTCCCATAAAATCTGCAGATGGTTCTGTTCCTAGCGCCGACTTCTTCCTCAAGAGACTATGAGCAACTGCAGCGCCTCCGCCACCGGCAAAAAATGCAGCAAGACCTAATGAATACGCTTTAGATCTCTTCACAATTTTAATAGCCTTAACATCCACAATATCCACCGATACATCCACCCCTTCTGAATCCAATAATAACAGCGAATCCGGTTTGACTGTGATGAGTTCACCGTTTACCTCTTGCCCATCTATTTTCTGGATGGCAAGCTGGGCTCCTTTCCTTTCTTTCCCCATGAGACTTCCTGACAGAGCCACTAGAGAGAAAACTAGAAACACTGATATAAGTTTTTTTCTTTTTTCATTCATTTTTACCCTCCAATTTCTATTTTGAAAACTGAGAATCTCCCTCTTTTTCCCTCGTTTTTCACATTGAGTTGTATCCTCAGGATTGTCAAGATTGCATTGAGGAGACTCTAAATTCATTGTTCCCTCTAATTATTTGGCAACAGGATAGCAATTAATCAGGAAAGAGTCAACACAACAAGGAACAACAAGGAAATAAGCCGTAAGTATTAGTTTTACTCTTCGTTACTTCCTGGAGACATCATTGATAGTTACGGATTCGAGCTTTTTTGCGTAATTTTTCTAAAACCGCATCGATCTCCACATCGGATTTCCCTTCAATCTTGATTGTTTTATCTATCCCTAAAGCCATACCAATTATTATTCCAGCTACTCCTGCATAAAATCCCCATACAATGGAAGCTTGGAAAAAATGTTGAGTTGTTTCTTCTCCTACCTTCTCTTTCCTCACCATACTGTGACCAACTCCTCTGATTGTGGCACCGACTAAAAATGCAGCGAGACCCAATTCATACGCTTTAGATTTCTTCAAAATTTTAATAGACTCAACATCTTTAATATCCACCGATACATCAACTCCTTCTGAATCCAATAATAACAGCGAATCCGGTTTGACTGTGATGAGTTCACCGTTTACTTTTTGCCCATCTATTTTCTGGATGTCAAGCTTGACTCCTTTCCTTTCTTTCCCCATTAGATTTCCTGAAAGAGCCACTAAAGAGAAAACAAGAAACAATGATGTAAATTTTTTTCTTTTTTTATTCATTTTTACCCTCCACTTTCTATTTAAAAACTGAGAATCTCTCTCCTTTTCCCTCGTTTATCACTTTGAGCAGTATTCTCAGGATTGTCAAAATTGTTATGAGGAGACTCTACGCTCCTTGTTCCCTCTAGTTATTCGGCAACAGGATAGCAATTAATAAGGAAAGAGTCAACAGGGGACTACCCCTGAAACAAAAATTATTGTAATGTTTGAGAGCATTGGGATCAGACCGATAAAACGTATTAATTCGCATTAGCTGGAGCCTGTGCAAATTGAAATAGGATATTCATTGTGATATTCTTTCCAGTAGAGGAGAACTTAATGGAAGAAAAAGAGCTAAAAAAGTTTTTATTGAAAGAAAACGAAGAATTCAAGAACGCTTATGAACAGCACCAGAAATATGAAAAGAAGCTTGAAAAATTCAAGAAGAAGAGTTTTATGAATGAAGAAGAAAGAATGGAAGAGAAAAAATTGAAGAAAAAGAAGCTCGCCTTTAAGGATAAGATGTATTTCCTTATGACGGAATATAAAAAATCTAATAAATAATCCTTCCCATGAAAAATGAAAGAGGGAAAAAACCGCGGGTTATATTGGTCGGAACGGATACTATGCGGGGAAACGAGCTCAAGAATATATTGAGCAAGAAGAGTTTTCCCCTTGAAGACATAGATTTTTTTGACCCGGATGTAGAAGAGGAATACAGCAAACTGACCCAATTTCGGGGCGAACCAAAAGTCATTAAGCCTCTCGATAAAGATTCCATTCAAGGAGCTGATCTGGTTTTTTTAGCTGCAGATAAAAAAGTGAATCAGGAATTTGGAAGACTTGCCGGCAAAGAGAAAATGATAGCTATCGATTTAAGTGAAACGTTTAACGCCGACGAGAAAATTCCGGTTGTTGTCTCAGGAGTGAACGATGAGATCGTTGCCAGGGAAAAATCCGCTCTAATAGCCAACCCTCATCCTGTGACTGTCATCCTTTCTCACCTTTTTCATGCAGTCCTGGGGGAATTCGGACTTTTAAAGGCGATTTCCTTTATCCTTCAACCTGTCTCAGCTTTCGAAAAATCCGGCATCGATGAACTTGCCGACCAGAGCTACGCTCTGTTAAGCAGTTCCACGCTGTCCAAGAAAGTCTTCAAGGAGCAAATTGCTTTTAATATTCTTTCCCATACAGAAAAGGCTGACAGGAATGGCTTTTCTTCTGTTGAAAAGCAGATCACATCGGAGATACGAAGAGTACTGAGTTCCCATGATTTTCCCCTTTCATTATCGGTTATCCAGGCTCCTGTGTTCCATACGTATTCGATTATGACCTATTTGGAATTAGAGAGGAATGCCGATATCCAGGACTTGAAAGATATCTTTAGGAAATGTTCTTTCTTTAAGTTTTCCGCTCCGGCTCTTCCTTCTCCTCTCTCTGTGTCAGGGGAGGAGAAGATTTGCATCGGGCAGATAAAAAAAGAATTATCGCTTCCCAGCAGCTTTTGGATCTGGGCAGTAGCGGATAATTTAACGAGGGGCTCAGCTTTGAATGCCTTCGAGATAGCAAAAAATATTTTCTCGAAGTCCCCGGCTTGAAAAATGAGAGAAATATTCAAGCTTTTCAAACTCACACTCGCAGAGAAAAAGAAGCTTGCTCTTTCCTTCCTTTTCAGCGCATTTGCCGCTTTTTTTACATATGTTTTTGTCGATCTGGTTCAGCCCATCATAGATCAGCTGTTCCTCCAGCGAGTGTCACAGACATCTTCAGGAAAAGCCAGCCTCTTGAATTTTCTTTTCAAAAAGCTCAATGCCGCCGAAGAACACTATATATGGCTTATCCCTTTATTCCTGGTGATTGTTATTTTTGGAAAGGGAGCATTTACTTTCCTCGCTTCTTTTTTCATGAAGACTATCGGGCATAAGGCTGTAAAAAAGATGAGAAACGATCTTTTCGAAAGTCTGGTTTACCAGTCCTCGGATTTCTTTGAAAGCAAGCCCACGGGCGAGTTGATGTCCCGGTTGACAAACGATGTCGATAAAATCCAGCAAGCGGTTTCAGGGAGCATGGGCGATTTCATCCTGTCGGTTTTTATGCTTTTTGCTCTTCTTGGAAAAATATTTATCACGGATTGGCAGTTAGCTCTTATGTCTTTTGTTATAGCTCCATTGGCTGTTATCCCTCTGGCGCTCTTCAGTCGTCAGCTCAAGAAGAAGGGAATGGAGAATCAGAAGAAGATGGCCCAGATCTACAATCTCCTCCATGAGACCATTACAGGCAACAAGATTGTCAAGGCTTTCGCCATGGAGAAGTTTGAAATGAAGAAGTTTTTTCGGGCCACCACAAACTATTTCAGAACCAGCATAAAGCTGGCTTTAACAGGAAGCGCTTCCTCTCCTTTTATGGAATTGATGGGAGGGATTCTCGGGGCTGTCATTCTTGTTTTAGGCACGACTAGAATCACCCGGGGATACATGAGCCCGGGCGATTTCAGCTCCTTTATCTTGGCCATTTTTTTGATGTACACGCCCATAAAACGCCTGAGCAGAGCCAATAACAACATCCAGCAGGGAGTAGCCTGTTATGAAAGAATAGATGAGATTCTTCAGAGCAAATCCCAGATCAAAGAGCATCCGAGGGCCTATCCTCTCCCGTCAGTCAAGGGGAGGGTGAAGTTTGAAAATGTCTCTTTCCGCTACACTGAGATGATGCCTGTTCTTCAAAATCTTGACTTTGAAGTCATGCCCACAGAGACTGTTGCTCTCGTCGGTCTGAGCGGCACCGGGAAAACGACGATCATCAACCTGCTCCTGCGTTTTTATGATCCGTCTTCAGGGAGGATCACTATCGATGGCATAAACATCTGTGAGGTAACCCTTTCCTCCCTTCGCTCTCAAATCGGGCTTGTTTCCCAGGAGCTCATCCTTTTCAATGACACCGCGCGCAACAATATTGCTTATGGCCAGGAGGATATTTCTCTGGAGAAGGTTGTAGAGGCAGCCAAGGCTGCTGAAGCGCATGATTTTGTAATGAAGCTTCCTCAGGGATATGAGTCCAATATAGGCGAAAAAGGGACCTTGCTTTCAAGCGGTCAAAGGCAGAGATTGGCGATTGCCAGGGCTTTGCTCAAGGATTCCCCTGTTCTCATCTTTGATGAAGCCACTTCTGCCCTGGATTCTGAATCGGAAAAATTGATCCAGACTGCTTTGGAAAACATTATGAAGGGCAGAACAGTTTTTATCATTGCACACCGTTTGTCTACCGTAAGGAGCGCAGACAGGATATTTGTTGTTGACGGGGGCAGGATTGCAGAAATCGGCACGCACGATGAGCTCCTCGAGAAAAACGGAATTTATAGAAAATTGTATGATTTGCAATTTCTAGAAGGATAGGAGGTACTGTATTGATACAGAGTATGACTGGATTTGCAGAGAAGAGATTCGATTCCAAGACTCTCTCGGTAAGGATCAGCATAAAAAGCTTGAACCACCGATTCCTGGATTGGAATTATAGAGGTGCTCAGATTAATGAGGTTGAACACAGGCTGAGGGAAATCTGCCGGAACAGGATTCGGAGGGGTAGAATTGATGTTTACCTGGATGTGAATTTTCTGAATCCTTCGGCTTGGGAGCTCAGAATCAACGAGAATTTGCTCTTAAAAATCATTTCCTCTTTCGAAAAGCTTTCTTCCCGTATGAAGAAAGGCCTGAACTTTCCGGTGGAGAATATCTTCAAGCTTCCGCAGATTGTGGAGCTCAAGAGGAAACGTTTCAACAAGGAAGAGATCGCTTTCCTGGAGAGAAGTTTTGAGAAAACACTGGATGAAGTTCTAAGGATGAGAAAAAGAGAGGGAGAGGAGGTAAGGAAAGAAATTCGAAGCCATATAAGGATTATTAGACAGGCTGCGAATCGAATCGAAAAACTGGCAAAGAAGCATCCTTCTCTTATCCGGGATAGATTGGTGAGGCGGATGGAAGAGTTAGACAATAAGATTTCCCTCTCTGAGGACAGAATAGCAGAGGAAGCGGCCTATCTTGCCCAGAGATATGACTTGACCGAGGAAGTAAAGAGGTTGAAATGTCACCTGGATTTAGTCCGGGAACTACTTTCCCCGGAAAGTGATGAACCGATGGGAAAGAAGCTGGATTTTATTGCCCAGGAAATTTTCCGGGAGGCTAACACCTTGAATTCCAAATCCCAGGATATCGATATAATCAGAGAAAGTTTGACCATAAAGGGAGAGGTGGAAAGCATACGGCAGCAAGTTCAGAATTTAGAATAAATTTTATTTTTTCAAACCCGACCCCTCTTTTATGATAATATAGAAGACGGGAAAAAATCATGATTTTTGTTATAACAGGAACATCGGGATGTGGGAAAACCTCTCTAGTCCGACTCGTTCTGGGAAATCTAAAGGATGTCCAGTTTGCTGTATCCCATACGACAAGGGAGATGAGAAGCTCGGAGGAGGAAGGCAGAGATTATTATTTTGTCTCGGACTCTGAATTTAAACAGATTATCAAAGAAGAGAAGTTCGTTGAGTGGGCCACTGTCCACGGCAATTATTACGGAACCTCCAGGAGAGAAATTGAGAAGAAAGGAGCTTTGGGAGATCTTCTCCTTGACATCGATGTCCAGGGCGCTCATCAGGTTAAGTCAAGAATTAAAAAGGCTGTATTCATCTTTATCCTTCCTCCCTCATTCCAGGAGCTTCAAAGAAGGATCAAGGGGAGAGGTCAGGACGATGCTGGTTCGATCCAGACAAGGCTTGATGTTGCCTGCAAAGAGATAAGAGCTTATCCCGGGTTTGATTATATCATTATTAACGATCAACTGGATAAAGCCGCAAAAGAGCTGGAGTCAATCATTATAAGCACGAGATGTAAGCTTGAGTCTTGCAAAAAAGAAATTGCAGCCGTTATCCGGAGCTTTTCTGAAGATGAATAGAGTTTAAAATGGAAAAAATTGCATTAGGTGTGTGTTCTTCGATAAGCATATACAAAGCATGTGAGATGATCAGGATTTTCCAGGATAAGAAATTTCAGGTACAGGTGATTTTGACTCAAAATGCTTCCCGAATGATTTCGCCTTTACTTTTTAGCGCTCTCTCGGGACATAAAGTTCTCGTAGATCCTTTCCAGGAGGAGGACTCGGACACAATTGCCCACGTGGCTCTGGCTAAAGAAATATCTCTTTTTCTTGTTGCCCCGGCTACCGCGAATATGATCGGAAAATTGGCTTCCGGTGTCGCTGATGATTTCCTGTCGACGTTTTACATGGCAGTCGAGTGCCCCGTTCTTGTCGCTCCTGCCATGAATGAGGCTATGTATCTTCACCGCCAGACTCAGCAGAATATCCATAAACTCAAGGCTTTTGGAGTAAAGTTTGTGGAGCCAGAAAAGGGATATTTGGCCTGCAGGGATGAAGGATGGGGCAGATTGGCAGCTCCGGAGAAGGTTGTTGAAGCAGGGATAAAATTACTGAAGAAGAGCAGGAGTTTAAAGGGTAAAATGGTCATTGTTACAGCCGGCCCTACCCAGGAATTTCTGGATCCTGTTCGCTTTCTCACCAACAGTTCATCAGGCAAAATGGGATACGAGCTTGCTGAGGAAGCGCTCCGGCGCGGGGCTGAAGTCATTCTCATTTCAGGGCCGACTCACATTTTCCCGCCGCGTAGGGCAGCGGTCAAAAAAGTTCAAACGGCCCGGGAAATGGAGAAGGAGGTTCTGAAGCACTTTGCCAGTTCTGATATCGTCATCATGGCGGCAGCCGTCTCAGATTTCAGGTTTGCTGAGAGCACTCCCCATAAAATCAAGAAAGAAACTTTAAGAGAGAAGATCGAGATAGTCCCCACTCAGGATATTCTGCAGAAATTAGGCAGGAAGAAGGAAGGCAGGATTCTTGTGGGATTTTCTGCAGAGACCGAGAACGTAGTGGAGAATGCACAAAAAAAGATGAGGAAGAAAAATCTCGATTTGATCGTGGCTAATAAT
>JAGLWV010000256.1 GCA_023133225.1 Candidatus Aminicenantota bacterium
ACATACGATCACAAACCTGAAAAAAATGATCTCTGATATCTTCAACGCTTACCTTAAAGATGGACAGCTCGATGAATGTGATCTCTCCATGAAAGAGCTGAGAGCCATAGCATCTTCCTTTCTTTCAACTCTTTTCACAATGCTTCATCCAAGAGTCGAGTATCCTGGCTTTGATTTTGAAATGAAAGAAAAAAAAGGGATTAAAAAAAACAAAAATAATAATGATAGAGATTATAAATCAACAGCAAAGGTATTGGGTCAATCTAAAGACGTTTAAAGATCTGCTGAAAAGATTAATCGAACACTATAGATTGAAAGACCCAGAAGTGGCCCTGGCCTTTGTGGGGACAAATACCATAAAAAGACTGAACCGACAATTCTTGAAGAAAAATGCACCGACTGATGTTCTCAGCTTTCCTCTCGGGGAGCGAGGTGCCGATGGAAAATTCTATCTTGGTGATATAGCCATATCTGTCCCCCAAGCATTCAAGCAGTGTTTTCGAGAAAAACATGGACTGGAAAGAGAGCTGGAGATTTTGACCGTTCACGGTTTCCTTCATCTTCTCAAGTTTGAACACTCTTCCGGAATTGAAGAAGAGGAAGAGAAGATCAGGGATCTAGTACTCAAAGGCTGAAATAGAATTGGAATTATTAAAATGGACTGGATTCTTCTTGAGTTTTCTGGGTGCATTTCTCTTTTCCCTTTTTCATATGTCATTGAGTTCCTTTTCAAAAATATCTCTCAGTCGCTTTCTCGAAGATAAAGAAAAGCATTATCGCCTTAAAATCCTCGATATTTATGATGAGATCAAAATTGCCGTTGAATGCATGAGAATTCTTTTTCTCATTGCTTCGCTAACTTATCTCTTTCTCATTTTCCCTCATTGGAGATTCCGTCCACTCTGGTTATTTCTGATTTCTCTGGTCATTTACTTTGTCTTCTTTGACAGCCTGCCCCGTCTTCTGAACTCCCTTGGAAGAAAAACCATTCTGGGGATTTTTCTCCCCTCTTACAGGCTTTTTTATTTACTCTCCACTCCATTGCTGCTGATTACAAAAATCAAGCCATTAGCAAAGGAGCAGGACGAGCTCCGTGAAGCATCCGATGAAGAGATACAAACCTTTATCGATGAAGCCAAAGAAGAAGGGATCATTGAAAAAGAGGAAGGGGTGCTTCTTAAAAGTGTGGTTGAATTTGGCGACACCTTAGTCAGAGAGATCATAACTCCAAGGGTAGATATGGCCTGCATCAAGAAAGATGCAACCATCGAAAGCCTGAGAGAGCTGGTTATAAAAGAAAAGCATTCCCGCATTCCCGTCTACAAGGAGATGATAGACAATATAGAAGGGATTGTGATCGCTAAGGATCTGCTCGAATACTCGGAGGATAGGCTCAAGAAAAATTCGATCGAACCCCTCATCCGGCAGGTATATTTCGTCCCCGAATCCATGAAGGTGGCAGAACTTCTCAGAGAATTCCAGAAAAGAAAACAAAAGCTGGCTATTGTTGTCGACGAACACGGAGGTGTATCAGGCCTTGTGACGATGGAAGACCTTGTGGAAGAGATAGTAGGAGAGATCCAGGATGAATACGATATGGATGAGGTCCAGGTTGTAGAAAAAGGACCTTTTGATTATGTTGTCTCAGGAGAAGCCGAGATTGAAGAGATCGAAAAGCTTTTTGACCTGGATTTTGCTGAAAACAGCTACATCACCATTGGAGGCTTGATTACACATCATTTTGGAAAACTGCCAAAGCAGGGAGAACAAATCCAGCTTAAAGGATTATCTCTGGAGATTCTAGAAGTGGACCAGAAGAAAGTCATAAAATTGAGAATAAGAAAA
>JAGLWV010000257.1 GCA_023133225.1 Candidatus Aminicenantota bacterium
TTGGACGGTATATGGAAGGCACATTTTCGGTATCACGGGTATTGTTTGGAATTCAGAAAACCAGCATGACAGTTTGACAATCTCATTTGTTGAAGCGGCCTAACAAAGCGTTTCAAGCGGACGCAAAGAGCTGTGCTTGAGTTGGAGTTTGGAGCATTCTGTAAAGATTGGGCAAGTTTGAAATCTAAATGCTCTTTTACCTTAAATTCACTCGAATTATTTCCTGGTAAATATAACCTCCAATATCAACTCATACTTTCCCTCAGAAACAGGTTGTTCCATTCTCAATATCACTTCATTTGGGCCAGTTTTTCTAAAAGTTTGGATTAACAAGGTATCGTGCCAGTTCAAAAACAGGGTTTCATCATTAACGAAATTACAGGTTGCCGTTAAGAAATTTCCAGAGCTTTCAAACCACCAAAATCTATACACCTTCGTTTTTTCATCCCACGCAAACCCTATTCCTTTGAACCTTCATTTAAATCTTTTTTAAGTAAAGTTGTTAGGTACCTTACTTAACCTGCCACTCTTGTATGTATTTCCCTTGCAAGACGATCACCCAATCGGTCTTTTTCTTTCTCTAAATCATATCTTATCTGGAGATTCATCCAAAACCTCTCGGAAGTTCCGAAATAGTGCGATAGACGAAGGGCTGTATCTGCAGTGATAGCCCGTTTTCCATGCACGATCTCATTGATTCGTCTCGGTGGAACAGAAATATCTTTCGCCAGCCGATACTGGCTGATCCCCATAGGCTTGAGAAACTCCTCAAACAAGACTTCCCCAGGGTGAATAGGAGGCATCCTCGATATACTCATGGCTCTCTCCTCTAATGATAATCTGTGATTTCGACCTTGTGCGCGTCCCCACGGGACCATACGAAACATATACGCCACTGATCGTTAATACGAATGCTGTATTGCCCTTTCCTATCCCTGGTAAGCTTCTCCAGGCGGTTTGACGGAGGGATTTGCAGATCGTCTAGCGATTCTGCAGCATCAAGTAAAACCAATTTGCGAAGGGCCGTACGCTGAATATCAGCCGGGAATTTCCGAGAAAATTGACGATTGAATATCTTCTCAGTTTCTTTGCTCCGGAAATCCCTGACCACAATGAAATATTAACGCGAAGCGATAATAATGTCAAGCGTTAATACGGTTGTCTAAGGTCACGCATGAGACGCTCCGAAGAAACACCGTGTGCGGCGGCTATTTCGGAGTCGCTTCTCCATGCGATTGTTGGGATCCTCTTGCCATCCATGGGCATTGATCCTTTTGGGGGCACTCGACACAACCATGCTTTCTCGATACGATGGGTAGAATAAAACAGGATTCAATGACAAAAGCCGAGACGAGACCAAGCAGCCACCATGAAAAGGAGTGCCACAATCCTATTCCACCGCAGGCAACGGGTATGATCCATAGGGGAACGATCATGGGTATATGGCGTCTGAATTTCTTCGCGAAGCGGTCTCGGTTCCCCTTTTTCACGATTCTCGCCGATATCGTTCCATAGCCGCACGGACATCCTGTGGTGGCGTAGTATTGGCAGTACGGGCATACAAAGATCACATGATCCAGAAAGCGCCGACAACTCCGTAGGCAAGATAGCTGACTGCGCCCGCGAGTCCGTAAGCGGAGAATGCATGTGCGTACGCTATTGTCACTACGCCCATGAGAATCATCGCAACGTACGGAATGTTCGCTATGGCAGTCTCGAATTTTGAGTATTCACGCATTGTCTACTACTTCGTTTCCTGTGTGTTTCTCATTGCCCAACATATATTATACAGCCGTATTTGCATAAGCAAAATGGCTGTATAATATATATTAGGTTAAAAAAATAAGGAGATAAAAATGGCTTCGAAAGGTCAACTTACAGGCATGAGAGGGGTTTATCTTGTTGCCTCTGAACTATCGAGATTGGGATTTATTGCTTCTCCCACCTCACGAAGCGCAAGCGGCGCAGACATTTTAGTAACTGATCAAATATGCAAAAGCGCTTATTCTGTACAAGTTAAAACTAATGCTCGTACTTTCAATTTCTGGCTTCTCTCTCAAAAATCAAAAGAACAAGTTTCAGATACTCATATTTATGCCTTGGTGAATATTCGTAAAAACAAAGAGAAAGAGACTATCGAATATTATATTGTGCCCAGTAAGGTTGTTTCTAAAAAGACAATATACTCTAAAAGTAAAAATTCTGAATGGTATGCTATTAATCTGAAAGATGTTCAAGAATATCACAATAAATGGTCACTTTTTGAGAAATAATTATTAATAAAAAACCTAACAAAACAATGCACCTGACCTTTTTCAGCTACGCTTCAAAAGGCAGGTGATTTCTACGTTAGGCGGCTTGAAATCAAACGCTGAACATTGTTCAGGAGAAAGACAATGAATACCAATACACCAACCGGAAAGGAAGACGAAAGATCCGACACAACCGAGGGGATCGGCTTGGGACGACTGCTGATTGGCGCATTCATCTTGATAGCTCTGCCAGTGGTGATTTTGTTTGGCTCTTCAGGACGTCTAGACTGGGGGATGGCCTGGGTTTATGTTGGGCTAACTACTGCATTTAGTCTTTGGAGCAGGATTATTATGCAGTGGAAAAACCCGGAGTTGATAGCAGAGCGCGGCAAGTTTTCACAGAAAGAGGGCATTAAACCGTGGGACAAAGTGCTCATGCCTCTCGGTATTATTGTCGCTATCGTCATGTTAATTGTATCTGGGCTGGATAAGCGCTTCGAGTGGTCACCGAATCTTCCGCTCTTGCTCCATATTACTGCGTTTGTAATTACAGCACTGGGCTATTCTTTCGGCACTTGGGCAATATTGGTCAACCGATTCTTTTCGCCTGTTGTTCGCATCCAAAGAGATCGGGGGCATACCGTCGTGTCATCAGGTCCTTACTGCCTAATTCGTCATCCGGGTTATGCTGGAACTGTAGTGACTAGTCTTGCCACTCCGCTCTTGCTTGGCTCACTTTGGGCACTTATACCGGCTGCGCTTGCAGTCTGTCTCTTAATTATCCGCACCGCACTGGAAGATAAAACATTACAGGAAGAATTCAAAGGCTATCATGACTATGCGACGGGCGTGCGTTACCGCCTGTTGCCAGGAGTGTGGTAATAGACAGGTCTTCTAAAATTGTCAGCTGCCCACTAATGAATTGCATGAATATAACTAGAAAAAGCCGCCTAATATATGTTATCCGTGAAAAATATATATTGCATTCATTTGTATTCTAATGTATTCTAATGATAGACAATTGATTCTGGAGGTTAGATATGTCCAAAACAGTAACATTAAGATTAGACGACAAGGTTTA
>JAGLWV010000258.1 GCA_023133225.1 Candidatus Aminicenantota bacterium
TTTTCTGTCCTCGTGAATAATCCAGGCTGCCGGAAAAAAAGGGGACTGTCCCCTTTTTTAAGGGGACTGTCCCCTTTTTTATGCATCGGCATCGCTGCAGCAATCTCGGCTCGTGAATAATCCAGGTTAAGTATTATACTATTCGAAAAAAGAATAATACTAGAAATGCCGCGACAAAGATAAGAGCAACGGGCCATATCAAAATTTTATAAACATCGCGAAGGTCTGCCTTGAAATAGTCTACAGTCAAAAACAAACACAGATGAGCTGGCGAGAGAAGTATTCCGACAAAGCCACTGACATAAGCAAATAAGACTAAGATCATATCTGGATTTCCAGAGCCGAAAATCGGAAGGAGCAGGGGGAAAGAAATCCCCACATAAGCATGATTGACCCCGGTTAACAGGCCAAGGAAAAAAGGCAAAGTAAAGAGCAATAGATAAGCAGAGACACCTTCCGAAGGGAAAACGCGGGCCAAAGAACTTAAAGCGCCTGAAGCTTCGAGTATTCTTTTAAAGACCATGACTGAGGCCACAAGAAATACTGTTTTTAAAGAGATGCTATTCCAAATAATATTCAGTCGTTCCTTGATCGGTAGCCGGAACAAGACTTGCGTTGAAAGAAAAACGACAGCAAGAGAGACGATCATACTGAGCTTGAAGCAGAAAATTAAAATAATGACTAAAAAAATGGGCCAGATGCTGAAAAAAAGACTGTATACATTCCTAAGAAAACTCTGGTCGTTTTTCTCCTGGGAAAGAGCAGGAACATTCTTGAAAAGGATGACCAAACCCAAAGCCACTGCCAGGATCGTGAAGGGGAATTGAACAGATGCAATTTTTTTTATGGGAATCTGAAGGATAGCCGCAGCAAGAATCACATTGACATAAAGAGGCCAGCAATATTCCCAGATATGACGAAACCAATAGTTGAGAAAGGTTTTCCAGGCTGGAGTCAGCTTCCAGCGCTTGCCAGCCTCTTCCACAATCGGAGCAGACATTAAGGCTCCTCCCAGCATAGGAAGAAGACCGATAAAAACAGAAGGAAGGGCTAAAATAAGGCGGGGCTCTGGAATCAGATTCTTGAGAGAATCGACCATCCTTTTGAAATTCCCCCTGCTCTGGAGGAGTGTTCCGATGTATAGTACCAGCAAAATTATGCCGACAAGGCTGAGTGTATCTCTCGATACCAGAGCTTCCAGTACATTACGAAGAAAAATTTTAAAATGAATGCGAAAAACTAAAGCTATTAACAGAGTTCCCACAAAAAGAACCAGGCCAAGATCCCATTTCCTTTTAATCAAAAAGAGGATAACCAGAACAATGAGGACAATTCTTAAAATGTCAAACATTATTCCTATCTGTCCGGTTTACTTCAAACAGGCCAGGATCCGCCCTGTTATTTTAAAATGCTTCTTGGCAGCTTTATCAAGAGCCTGGACTCCACTGAGCTTGACGAGTCTCAAGCCCGCTTCATCAACCAGCCGGGATGCCCCCTTGGGCAGGTCCATTCCCATGTCTTGAGAAAGGAAATAGAGCCTCTTCAAGAACTCGGCTCGAGCAAGAATCGAAGCCGCGGCAACTGCTATGTCCTCCTCTGCTTTCGGCATCTGGATCAGCTCGATATTCTTCCCCCTTTTCATCAAGGCATTGAGAACATAGGACTTATCTCCAAACTGGTCGGTTAGGACAGAAGAACAATGGACCTCCTCCAGTATATTCTCGATGGCCCGGGAATGTGCCCAGGCAAGGAGTTTATTCAGGTTTCTGAACTTTGAGTAAAGCTCATTATATTTTTCCGGTCCGATAACGACCACCGAATGCTTATATCCTTTTTTCAAGAGAACGGCTAACTCTCTGACACGATTATCAGTGCATCTTTTGCTGTCTTTTACTCCCAGTTCGGCGAGAACTTTCTGCTGCTCATCAGGAACAAAAACACCCGCGACGACAAGGGGACCGAAATAGTCTCCCTTTCCTGATTCATCCGTGCCGATGTGACCCTTTTCGACCGGAAACATATCTGATTGTTGTTTATCCAGGTTAGGCACTAGTCAGTCAAATCCTTACTTCTTTTCTTTCTTTGTGGTTCGTGTTTTTCTTTTTGTCTTTTTCAGGTATTTATCAATCTCTCTTGCAGCAATACGAGCATCACCCATTGCCAAAATAACCGTGGCTCCACCTCGAATAATATCGCCTCCCGCGTAAACTCCTTCTATATTTGTCGCCATAGTGTCCCAGTCGACTTCAACATTTCCCCATTTCCCCACTGTCAGTTGAGGAGTGGTCTTCGGGATCAAAGGGTTGGGGCTATTCCCTATCGCCACCACAACCAGGTCAACCTCCATGATAAATTCAGAGCCTTCAATGGGAACCGGCCGCCGCCGCCCGGAGGAATCAGGCTCGCCAAGCTCCATCCTCAAACATTCCATCGCCTTTACCCTGCCATTTTCATCCCCGATGAACTTTGTCGGAGTTGTGAGGAAGTGAAACTTGATACCTTCCTCTTCTGCATGATGGACTTCTTCGACTCTTGCAGGCATTTCTACCCTGGAGCGACGGTAAACAATTGTTGCCGATTCCGCACCGAGCCTTTGGGCTATGCGGACCGAGTCCATGGCTACGTTTCCCCCGCCAAGCACTGCCGCCTTTTTTCCCAGGTAGACAGGTGTATCATATTCAGGGAAATCATAGGCCCGCATCAGGTTGACCCGAGTCAAATATTCATTGGCTGAATATATGCCGATCAGGTTTTCTCCGGGAATCCTCATGAAATTCGGCAAACCCGCTCCTGTTCCTATAAAAAACGCGTCATATCCTTCGTTCTTTAAATCATCAAGAGTTGCTGTTAAACCAACCACAAAATTTAACTTCAACTCCACGCCCAATTTTTCAAGATATTCCACCTCTGCCTGAAGAATACTCTTAGGAAGCCTGAATTCCGGAATGCCATAAACCAGAACTCCTCCTGCAACATGGAGGGCTTCGTAAATCGTAATCTTATGACCCTGTTTAACCAGGTCACCGGCCACTGTCAAACCGGCAGGCCCGGCTCCGATAATGGCCACTTTTTTCCCTGTTGGCGGCGGGATTGGAGGAATATACACTTCTCCTTTTAGCTTTTCATAGTCTGCAATAAATCTTTCCAGATTTCCGATCGCCACCGGAACTCCTGTCGCCTTTTTCAGGTTGCAGACAGCCTCACACTGAGTTTCCTGAGGACACACACGGCCGCAAATGGCAGGCAGACTGTTGGTCTCTTTCATTTTTTGAATACTTCCGGGGAAATCACCGATCTCAATAAGCTTTATGAACGCGGGAATATCAATTCCCACAGGGCATCCCATCACACATTTTGGATTGGCACAATCCAGACATCTCTGTGCTTCCTTCATGGCTGCCTTGGCTTTTAGTCCCAGATTAACCTCATAAAAATCCTTGTTCCGCTCTTCTGCCTCTCTCTCCAGCATTTTCTGCCGGGAAATCTTCATTCTTTCCTTAAGGGGAATAGACTTGCGCAGCTTTTTCCGCCATTCCAGGTTAAATTCTGCCTTGAGTCTCTCTTTGAGCTCCTGAGGCATTTCTTTTTTTTCAGCCATCTTTCTCTTTCAATTCTCCTGAATTATTCATAAAAACTGC
>JAGLWV010000259.1 GCA_023133225.1 Candidatus Aminicenantota bacterium
TTGTATAATTTCTATCAAATGTCGGCATTTTTCATGAATAACCCATGTTTATTCTTCATGGAAAAGTCTTCTTCTCCCAGAAGTCTAAAGACTGGATCTCATCCTCAAAATACGCTTTTCTCCTGGAGAAGAGTTCCTCCCAGTCTACAAGATGACCGTCAAAATCAGGTCCATCCACACAGGCAAATTTTGTCTTGCCATCCACTGTGACCCGGCAGGCTCCGCACATCCCCGTCCCGTCAACCATGATGGGATTAAGACTGACTATGGTCTTTATCCCGAGAGATCTGGTTGCCTCTGAACAGGTGTATATCAGGTAGGTGCAGCCGATCGAGATCACACGGTCAATTTTCTTTTCTTCTTTTATCACATTGCTGATCACATGGGGGATATAATCCTTACAGTTATAGTAGCTGTCACGAGAAGCCACGAAAAATTTATCGCTCACAGCCTTCAATTTATCCTCCCAGTAGAGAAGATAACTGGCTTTTGCATCCAAGAGGGTGATGATCTTATTTCCAGCCTCTTTCAAAGCCCGTGCCACAGGATAAATAGCCGCGATGCCAAAACAACCTCCCGTACAAAGGACCGTCCCGTATTTTTCTACCTTAGATGGCATACCTAAAGGACCGACAAACACAGGAACCTCATCTCCGGTATTAAGAAGGGAAAGCTTATGAGTAGAGGTGCCGACGACCATAAAAATTGAAGTGATAGAGCCTTTTTTCTTATCCCAATCCGCAATCGTCAGTGGGATCCTCTCTCCTCTCTCGTCGGGCATGATGATAACAAACTGACCGGGCTGGCATTTGCATGCTATCTCCGGGGCATGGACTTCAAGAAGATGGATGTTGGGAACCAGGCGTTCTCTTCGTAAGATCTTTGCCATTACTTTCCTCTTTTTATCTTCACGGGTAATACATTCGAAAAATGAATTCCTTGAGGCGTGGGAGAAAAAAGATTAAAAACTGAAAAATCTGCCTCCTCATTCCAGAGCAAGCTTGCTGCTGCCATCCCTCTTGGGATTAATCCTGAAATCTTTACAACACTGTTGATTTTTCCTGAGAGAGATTCGACCACAACGGTCTCCCCTTCCTTCAACTTTAATCTTTCTGCATCTTCGGAGTTCATCTTAATCCACCTGGAATCCCTGAGTATTTTTAAACCTCTGATTTCCTGACTCAGGGAAAGATTTCTATAAAAATCCAGATTATATTCAACACACAAGAGAAAAGGATATGCCTTACTGGTTTCCACTGAAAACCGACCGAATGTTAAGGGGAGAAATTTCTTTTCTTTTTGTTGTTCCGGGTATGACACATTTAAAAAGGAGGGGCTGGCCTTTCTCATCTCTTCCATGATTCCCGAAGGTGTCCTAAAATCGAAACCTTTTTTCCCCATCTTTTGAGCTAACCGGGAGATTATCCACCAATCCGGTTTTGCCTCTCCCACGGGTTTGATAACTCTCCCAAATTTTTGAATTCTTCCCTCATTGTTAATAAAAGTTCCGTCGGTTTCTGCAAAAGTCGCAGCCGGTAAAACAGCATCCGCCATCTTTATATTCTCGCTTTTAAAGCTGTCCTGAAGAACAAGAAACTCCATTTTGGCTTTCTTAAGCTCCGGGACAGGCCCTGCCAGGTAAAGGGCTTTTATCTCCCCTGAAGAGGCGGCCCCAATGATTTGATCAAAAGTCAAACCTTTTCTTGAAAATTTCTCTCCAATCTCGAACTCGCCTCTCAAGTTATTCTCCAGGCCAAGAGGAAAAAGCCTGGCTTCGGTGAGAGAGGC
>JAGLWV010000026.1 GCA_023133225.1 Candidatus Aminicenantota bacterium
TCCCCTTTTTTCTGTCCCCTTTTTCCAGCATTTTTTTGCTGTGAATTGAATAACTCATCTTGACAAAAGCATCTTCTTTTGATTATCTTGCTATCCAGCGAGTGTTACCGAAAGCTAAGCTAGTGATTCATTTTCTAAGAACTTTTGATTTTTAGGGGAGGGTAGTCTATGGCGAAAACAAAGATGTTGTGTCCCTTTTCAAAAAAGTTATGCCGGGAGTGTCCTCAGTATAGAGGCAGGCATTATTACCTCTGTTATTACACAAAATACCGGGGATATCTAGGAGGCCAGGAGAATGAAGCCGGGAAAAAATCATGGAGCAGCAGGGCTGACCTAAAGTTTGAAATTCCACAGCTTCTTCCACCAAGTCCAAAGTGGCTGGTCCTCAATGAATTTGCAGAAAGGAAAGGAAAATGATACGGGATTTCAATTACTTGAGGGCAAGTACAGTAAAGGAAGCGCTCGATCTTCTCGAGCAGCACAAGGATGATTACAAAATCATTTGCGGGGGGCAGTCGCTGCTCATCCTGATGCGCCAGGGATTGGTTGCTCCGGAATATCTCATCGATATCAAGAATATTAAAGGGCTGAATACTATAAATTTTGACAGGAAAAATGGCCTCAGGATCGGCGCCACTACCACCCACAGGGCGGTTGAAAAATCACCGTTGATCAAAAAACATTACAGTGTGTTATTGGATATGGAAGAGAACCTGGCTTCCATTCAAACCCGGAACTGGGGCACAGTCGGCGGCAATCTTGCCCATGGAGATCCCGCGGGCGATCCGGGTCCGGTGTTCATTGCTCTGAATGCAGCGGTCAAAATGGCTAATAAGGAAAGAGAACGAACTCTACCGCTTGAAGAGTTTTTTATAGATTACTTTGAGACAGCACTCGAGGAAGGAGAACTCCTTCTTGAAGTTCAAATGCCTATTCCGCCTCCGAAAACAGCAACGGTGTATGAGAAGTTCAATATTATAAAGAACGAACTGGGCATCGTTTCCGTTGCTGCTTCGATAACTTTAGACGAAAACGGTCTCAGCTGCAAAGATGCACGGGTGGTCCTCGGAGCTGCTGCTCCAACTCCCAAAAGAGCGAAGAAGGCAGAGCAGATGTTAGTGGGACAGACACTCGATGAGAAGCTGCTCGATAAAGTCAGTGAAAAGGCCTCGCAAGAGGCTGACCCGATCGCTGATATCCATGCCACCGAGGCATACAGAAGAAGCATGGTAAAGGCTCTTGCAGGAAAGATGGTGAAAAAGGCCTGGGAACAGGCCAAAACTTCGGCCTGACAAGGAGGATTCCGGTTATGAAGAAAACACTATTAAACATAACTGTGAACGACGAAACCTTTGAGCTCTATATTAAACCTAAAAAACTCCTGGTTGAGGTACTGAGAGATGAGCTGGGCCTCACGGGCACAAAAAGAGGCTGTAACACCGGAGCTTGTGGCGCATGTACGGTCCTTCTGAATGGCGTTACGGTTAAGTCCTGTTCGGTTCTTGCGGTGCAGGCTGAGGGCGCAGAGGTGACCACGGTCGAACACCTGGCAGATGGAGCGAAACTCAGTGCCCTTCAGCTATCATTTCTGGATCAAGGCGCTTATCAATGTGGCTTTTGTACGTCGGGGATGTTGATGTCGGCCACAGCCTTGTTGAATGAGGAGCCAAAACCGACCAGGGAAGACATAAAGGAAGGTATTCACGGCAATATCTGCCGTTGTACCGGCTATAACAGCATTATCCGAGCGATAGAAGCAGTAGCTGAAGGCAAGTATAGGGAGAAGAGATGAAGAAGAAGTACACGGTCATCGATACACCTGTTCATAATATAGACGGGATTGCAAAGGTCACCGGCAGAGCAAAGTATACCTTTGATGTCACACTGCCCAACATGCTGCACGGCAAGATCTTGAGAAGTCCCCATCCGCATGCAAAAATTCTCAATATCGATACAAGCAAAGCAGAAGCGCTGAATGGCGTAAAGGCTGTCGTTACCGGCAAAGATACCCTTGGAGTGAAACAGGGAATATGGAGGCGTTATAAAGAGCTCTGCGATGAGGAGATCCTTGCCAGGAGCAAGGTCCGCTATATTGGTGAACCGGTTGCAGCCGTAGCTGCGGTCGATGAGGATACTGCCGAGGAAGCGCTTGATTTGATCGAGGTTGAGTACGAATTATTGCAAGGAGTATTCGAACCTCTCGAAGCAATAAAAGAAGGAGCCCCTCAGCTCCACGAACATGCCGAGAGGAATATAAATGTCACCCGCCATATTGAATGGGGCGATGTGGAGAAGGGATTTAAGAAAGCCGATTATGTCCGCGAGGATTGGTTCAGGTGCTCATCTCAGGCTCATGTGTGTATGGAGACGCATGGCGCAGTGGCCAGCTTCATACCAGAGGGAAAGTTAACCGTATGGACATCAACCCAGTCCCATTATTACATCCAGGTTCTTCTTGCTGGAGTGCTCGATCTGAAAGAGAACGATATAAGAGTGATATCAAGGTACACCGGTGGAGGTTTTGGAAGCAAGTTCGAACTCGATTCCGCACAATTCTGCAGCTCACTTCTATCCATGAAGCTTTGCAAACCGGTAAAAATCATACTCACCCGTGAGGAAGAGTTCATGGCCACCAAGCGGCGCACTCCCATGTTTTATTACGTGAGAGCAGGCGTTAAAAAGGACGGTACGTTTCTGGCAAAAGAGGCCCGTGTTTTTACCGAAGGCGGCGCCTACACCGCCATGGGAGCAACGGCTCTTTATCTTACTGGATTTTTCCAGACTTTCCCTTATGTCTGGCCGAGTTACCGCTATGATGGTTACCGGGTCTATACTAACACAGCACCCACCTCAGCGATGCGTGGATTTGGGGCGCCGCAGGCAACCTTCACTGCGGAGACACAGATTGATCTTATAGCAGATGAACTGGGGATCGATCCGATAGAGATCAGGCGCAAAAATGGAATGTACCCTGGATATGAAGTCCCGGGACAGGCTTATATTCAGAGCTGCGGCCTCAGCCAGTGTCTCGATAAGATAGAAGACTGGGTCAAATCACGGGGAAAACTTCCTCCCAACCGGGGGATAGGCATAGCTGCATATGGTTTCATGTCAGGGGGGATCTTTAACTGGTTTGATACGCCTTATGCTTTTTCCTCGGCCCTGGTTCAGGTGAACATCGATGGAAAGGTTGACCTTTATATTGGGTCTCAGGATATGGGTCAGGGCTCTAATACCACGATGGCCATGATCTGCGCTGAGGAGCTGGGAGTCCATGTCGAGGACATCCGGCTTCACATGGGCGATACAGACAAGTGTCCGGTAGACCTGGGTGCATGGGGAAGCCGGGAGACGCTGATGCAGGGGAATGCCGTCAAGAGGGCTGCAGCCGAGGCCAAGCGGCAGATTATGGAGTTCGCAGTGGCAAAGATGGCGCCGAATATCGTGTATGACTTAGATATCAAGGATCGATGGGTACACCTCATAGCCAGGCCGGAGAGAGGCCTTTCGTACTATGACGTCGTTAAGGAAGCTATCCGGGGAAAGGACGGTCAGCCTATTATCGCTAGAGGACATTATACTCCGCACCGCAAAGGGATGATATCTCCGGCATACAGTTTTGGGGTGCAGGCGGTTGAAGCGGAAGTTGAGCCAGAGACCGGAAAAATAACGCTTAAACATTGTGCGACCGCGCATGATTGCGGACAGGTCATCAATCCATTGGGAGTCAAGGGCCAGCTGGAAGGAGCCATCGCTATGGCAGCAGGGTACGGTTTTACAGAGGACCTGCCTATGGATGAGGGAAAGATTTTGAATCCGAATCTGGTGGACTATAAGCTCCTTCGAGCTACAGAAATGCCTGAAACAGAGGTGGTTGAGGTGGAGACCTACGAACCTGAAGGGCCATTCGGGGCAAAGGAAGCAGGCGAAGGTCTTACAAACCCGACAGCGGGTGCTCTGAGTAATGCGGTATATCATGCCACCGGAGTCAGTATTAAGGACCTGCCCATTACGCCGGAGAAGGTGCTGGAAGCATTGAGAGAGAAAAACGAGAAAAAAGAAAAGTAAGGAGGCCTGCTATGGGTTACAAATGTCCAGTATGTGAAAAGCTCAGGCCAGACACTATGGATCTGGCCCGGCACATGTTTGGAACCGGTGACCAGGCCCACAAGGATTGGGTAGATTCAAAGGGGCTCAGCTTTATAGAGCTCTTGCTCATCCAGACTATGGAATCCGGCAACAAGGGTTATAAGACTCTGGCCAAGCTGCTGAAAAAAGAAGCAGAGAAGGTGGAAGACGAGTCTTAATATTAATATGATCTGAGATTGAGGAGGGAAAGGTGATAATCGAGGGAAATTTGACTTTAAAGGCACCCATTCAAAAACTGTGGGACACACTGTTGGATCCGGAAACCTTGCGTGAATGTATACCAGGCGCAGAGAAGATAGAGCGCCTCGATGAGGGAACCTATGACTGCACGGTCAAGCAAAAAGTCGGCCCGATTTCAGTACGGTTCAAATTTAAAAACATCCTGACGAAAGTGGAACCTCCAACACATCTGGAGATGGAGGGAGAAGGGGAAGATATTGGCAAGGCCGGCCGTTTCGTTCAGAGAACCAGCATAGATTTAAAAGAGAACGAAGCCGGGGAGGTGGAGGTTTCTTACAGGTGTAATGCGAACATAGTCGGTAAACTGGCTATGTTTGGAGACAGGATAATGAGGGCCAAGGCAAAAAAAGTGGAACGAGAGTTTACCGAAGCCTTAAAGAAAAAGCTAAAAAGTGTCGTTTAAAGTCGTTGTTTGGTGTATTCGACGAGTCCGCCGGCTTTGAAGATAAGCATAGCCTGTTCATCCCAGGAAGGGAATGAATATTCTTTTAATAAATATTCTTTTAATGCAAGAGAAATTTTTCCATTAGAGAGGTCGATTTTCATTTTAAGATCGCTGAGCCTGGAACCTTGCTTGGCTTCAAGTTTAAATGCTTCGTCCACAGCCTCCGGACATTCTATAACGGCCACAGCAGAGTTTATGGCATTTCTGTAGAAGAGCCTGGCAAAGGATTTGGCGACGATGGCATCCACGCCGGCATACTTTAAACAGGTTACAGCCTGCTCTCTGGATGAGCCGCAGCCAAAATTTTTTCCTGTTATGATGATATCGTGCTTTCTTGCCTGGTCAGAAAAATCGAAATCGTAGTCTTCCATAGCATGTCTGGCCTGTTCTTCCTCTTTAAGGGGTTCGTAGATATATTTCCCGGGATAGATCAGATCTGTGTTGATGTCATCATCTTTGAAAATCCAGACCCTTCCTTCGAACTTCATTTCAGACCTCCGCTGTTATGTAGCCTGCTATGGCCGAGGCTGCGACAGTAACCGGACTGGCAAGGAAAATCCCGGTTTCTTCTTTACAACCCATTCTCCCTTTGAAATTACGGTTGGCTGAGCTGATGCATTTCTCTCCAGGAGCTAGTATTCCACCGTAAGCACCCAGGCAAGGGCCGCAGGAAGGCACAGCGACTTCTGCACCGGCTTCAACCAGCTTTTCGATATAGCCCATTTTTAAAGCAGCAATAAGGACCATTCGGGAGGCCGGATAAACGAGCAACCGGACACCGGGAGCGATTTTTTTCCCTTCAACTATTTCAGAGGCGATTTTTAGGTCATCAAGCCTTCCGTTTGTACACGTTCCCAGGAAAGCAACATCGATTTTTATCTTTTTCAAGTCTTTTACACGGTGGACATTATCGACTTTATGGGGGCAGGCAACCTGAGGTTCTAGATCGCTGAGGTCATACTCAAGAACCTTTTCGTATGCTGCATCAGAATCTGCATAAAGGGATTCATAGGGCCCCTCGACTCTTCTTTTGAGCCGCTCCTTGGTTACTTCATCGAAGGGAACCATTCCGGCTTTGGCTCCCATTTCGGCTGATAAGTTGCAGATTGTCATTCGCTCGCTGATAGACATCTTCTCAACGATATTGCCATAAAATTCCATGGCTTTATAATTCGCTCCATCGGCACCGACCTGCCCGATTACATAGAGAATGGCATCCTTTGCATAGACTCCCTCTTTGAGAGTGCCCTGAAGCACGATTTTAATCGTCTCCGGAACCTTGAGCCAGGTTTTACCGATAGCCCAGACGCTTGCGGTTTCTGTTCGTCCTATCGGTATTCCCGCCGCTCCCAGGGCGCCGTGCGTTGTCGTATGGGAGTCAGAGCCAAGTATGACGACGCCCGGGACGACATGTCCGTACTCGGGCAGCACCTGGTGGCATATTCCCACTCCGCAGTCGTAGAAGTGTTTGATTCCCTGTTCCTTGACAAAATTTCTGATGATTTTATGATTTAGAGCTTTCCGTTCATCAGGGGGAGGCACGGCGTGGTCCAGGGCTATGAATATACGTTCGGGATCCCAGACTTTTTTTGCACCGATTTTTTTAAAGATTTCAATGATGGCTGCTGAATTGTCATGAGACAAAATCCGGTGGGGAGAGACGAAGACAATCTCTCCTTTTGAGACAGCCTTCTTTCCCGATGCTCTGGCGATTATTTTTTCGATTAATGTCTGTCCCATGACCTTCTTTTTTACTCCTTACTCCTTACTCCTTCTTCCTTTATCTTTTCTTACTATGAGCCATGAGCTATGAGCTTCTCCCTTACTCCTTACTCCTTAATCCTCATTCTTACCATGAGCTATCAGCTATGAGCTTCTCCCTTAATCCTTAATCCTCATTCTTACCATGAGCTATCAGCTATGAGCTATGAGCTTTTTTTACTCCTGGACCTTGTAGACCACGTCGATAATGGTTCCGTCCACCCATTGAATGGCAGCCACAACATGTTCTTTATCGACTTTTGGAGGGGATGGAGCTCCGCCGCATATCCGTTCAATTTCTTTTTTAATTTCTTCAATAGGCTTTATTGGTAAGGTTGAACCTTTCAGGGCTTTGAGCAGATCCTTTCTCCTGGGATTGATGGCGATTCCTTTTTCGGTGATGACAACATCGATGAGTTCACCGGGACCGCAGAGTGTAGTGACGCTTTCGACAATGACCGGAATGCGGTCACGAAAGGATGGCACGGCCAGTATCGTGCAGTTGGAAAAGAGGCAGTCCTGCCACCCACCCATTCCATGAAGTAACATCCCGTCGGAATGGGTGACGACATTGGCATTATAGTTGACATCGATCTCGGTCGCTCCGAGAATGACGGCATCGACCATGCTGGCAAAATTTCCTTTGCCGTGATAGTTATAACTGGTAAAGGGACTCGTGTTCATATGATGGGGATTTTCTCTCATGGACCTCACGCCATCCAGGTCGAATGTTTGACCATCAAGGATATAGTCGGTCAGGCGTTCTTCCAGAAGCTCAACCAGATACTTTGTGCTGCCTCCTCTAACGAACCTCGCCTTGACATTTGCCTCTTTCATGAATTCTTTTAGATACAGGACAAAAGCTAATGCTGTTCCTCCGGCGCCGGCCTGGAAGGAAAATCCGTCTTTCATGATCCCCGCTTCCTTAATGAAGCGGGCCGTGTATTCTGCTATCAAGAGCCTGGCCGGACTTCGGGTTATCCGGGTTGTTCCGGAGACGATCTGAGTTGGATCGCCTATATCGGCCATTGTTACGACATAGTCCACATAATTTCCTTGAATCTGCCAGGGGATACAGGGAAAGGGGATGAGATTATCCGTGACAACGATAACTTTGTCAGCGTATTGAGAATCGGCAAGGGCAAATCCCAGGAGTCCGCAGGCTGATTTTCCGGTCAGTCCGTTTGCATTTCCAAAGGGATCGGCTGTCGGAGCGGCGATAACCGCAATATCGATATGGACCTCTCCGTCCTGAATGCTTCTGTATCTACAGCCGTGGGAGCGCAGGACTCCCTGTCCTTTCATTCTTCCCCGGGAACAGTATTCGCCCATGGGGCCGTTCAGACTTGCCTCAATATAATGAACAACTCCTGAATCCATGTGTTTGATGATGGATTCATGGCAGGGGAAGGAGGCGCTCGGGAACCATCTGAGGTTTTTAATGCCCATCTTTGCAGCGGTGTCGAAGATCTGGTTGGCCACTTTATCGCCATTGCGGAAATGATGATGGGTGGAGATGGTCATTCCGTCACGAAGTCCAGCTCGCTCCAGCGCTTTACGTAAACTGGGGACGACCTTGTTACCATCTTTGGGGAAATCGGCACAGGAGACGATAGGAGAAGAGGTTTTCTGACCAGCCGGCTTGTATTTTCCTACCCCCTGAAAGGGTATAGCCGGCTTTCCGTTTATTTTAGCCGGTATCCATCTGCCCGCAGCATTATTTTTTCCCTTCATCGCTGTGTTCCTCCTTCCAGTTTGCTGGAATCTGATTATTTTGAACAGCCAGTTTTAAAATTCTTTCCGCACGTTTGACTACGGGAGGGTCAATCATTTTGCTTCCCAGGGCTGCAACTCCACTTCCTTTTTTACGGGCTTCATCGAGGGCCAGACTTATTTTTTTTGCCCGTTCAATCTCCTTCCTGCCAGGAGCGAAACTTTCATGGACGATTCTTATCTGACCGGGATGAATACATCCTTTTCCTTCAAATCCCAGAGATTTGGCTTCAAGCACACTCGCCCGTAGGCCTTCTTCGTCTGTAACATCTGAGAAAACACTGTCAAGGGGCTGGATGCCTGCTGCCCGGGCTGCAAGGACTACGTGTTGTCTTGCCAGGAAGCTTTCCTTGCCTTCCAGAGTGCGTTCGGCACCAATATCTGCGGTGAAATCCTCAAGCCCGATAGTAAGAGCCACGTTGTTAGGGCATGCCACAGCGATTTTATAAGCATTAACGGTACCGAGGGCACTCTCTATTATCGGTATCAGGTATATCTCATTTTTAATTTTGTGTTGAGTGCGGAGGTCCTGGATGCGCTCGTCTATTTCTTTAACAGCATCTTCATCTTCACATTTGGGAATCAAAACAGTGTGAACACCATGTGGGACGATAAAATCGAGATCCTCGATTCCCGCCGGTAGTTGATTTATGCGCACCATCCGTTCTGTTCCGGAAAAATCCACATCGCGCAGGGCATTTCTTACGATGTACCGGGCGAATTCTTTTTCGGGAGGAGCCACGGAATCTTCCAGATCGAGGATTATGGCGTCGGGCTTGTAGAGGCCGGCATTGGTGATCAATCTTGGCTGGTCACCGGGCACATAAAGCCGGCTGCGGCGGGGGCGGTCTCGTTCCACGCGGTAAAGGTTTTGTGGGAAGATTGGCGAGATGTATTCTTCTTTCCTTTTGGGAAGGCATTTTTTAACGGCAGCCTCGATTCTGGCGGTTAGAACAAAGGGAAGGCATCCGCTGTCTTCTATATCGAGCATAACGTTTTTAATCCCGAAAAATTTCATCATCTCTGCGGCTGATTTTCTTATTGCTTCCCCATACATGGATTCGACTTTGCTTTTTAGTTTGACCTTGATACCGCCGCTTTCTTTGATCCTGATGTGTACCCGGCAATCTGATGCTGTATCTTTTTTCCCGGCCTGAGCTTCTTTCGCCATCCTTATACCTCCAAATAAGATAATTTTTTATGCAAGCAGTCCGCCGCGCTGATAGATTTCAAGCTGAATGTTCGAGAAGGGTTTTCCTTTGACAGTTTCGCCTGTAGAGATTTTTTTTATTTGACCGGATATAAGATTAACCTCGATCTTTTCGCCGTTTTTTAAATCCAGTTTCTTTATGTCCGGGACAGCCATAACCGGAAATGCGGAATTTATGGCATTCCTTTCGTAGATAGCTCCGAAAGATTCGGCGATGACCATACTGACTCCGAGCGCCTTGAAGCAGTCGACTGCCTGCTGTCTGCTTGAGCCGCAACCGAAATTCTTCCCTGTGATGACGATATCTCCTTTTTTTGCTTTTTGAGGGAAATCCTGCCAGCCCTCCAGGTTGCAAAAAGCATGCTTTCCCATTTCCTCGATGTTTGTCACTGTAAGGTACCGGTTGTGATAAATCATATCCGTGTCCACATTATCGCTGTTTATGACCCAGACTCTGCCCTGGATTTGTGTTGGTTTCGGGGAGTATTCCTGTGGACGTTTTCTTTCAGGTTCTTCCTTTTCTCCGGATATCCGGAAAAGAGATGGAGTCTCCGGAATTTTGTCTTCGGTGGTTATATGCCCGGCTGCAGCTGAGGCAGCCGCAGTTGTGGGTGAAGCAAGGTATACTTCTCCTTTTCCCTGTTTGCCGGGGTAATTGCGGTTGCCGGTGCTTACCGTGACTTCACCCGGGCCGTTTTGGCCGATTTGTCCTTCGGCGCAGCCAGC
>JAGLWV010000260.1 GCA_023133225.1 Candidatus Aminicenantota bacterium
ATGAATTCCTAAAGAGGTTCAAAAAACTGTCATCCCCAGATGCCGGTTTCTTGAGAAGAAAACTCGACTCTTTTGTGTATCCACAGATTAAGGAAGAGCCTTTCTGGGGAAATAACATCAAGAAGCTTCAGGGATATGATCTCAATACATGGAGATACCGCATCGGTAAGTTCAGGCTCTTCTACGTTGTTGATCAAGAAGACCTAATTATCTACATCCTGACTATTGATGACCGCAAGGATGCATACAAATAATGGATAACAGCACCTTGGAGTTTACTGCACGTTCCGCGCCTAAACTCAAGGTGGGCGTTAGACCATCAAGACTAAATGAAGGGAGTGACAATGAAGGAAAAAAACGGTGAACACCCTTTCGGTGACGCTGGACAGCTGATATTGCTTGGTTTGTTTCTGGTTGTTTGGGCGGTGGATTCGTTTTTCCTGCACAAATCGACATTTCTGTCGGACTACGTGCCTCTTTATATTCGTCTAGTCATTTTGGGGCTTGTTTTTATCACCGCAACTTATCTTTTCATGTCGGGTCATACTGTAGTCAGTCATGAGCGGCGTCCTGCGGGCTTGGTATCGACCGGAGCCTTCCGGTATGTGAGGCACCCCTTATACTTAGCCAGCATCTTGTTTTACGTCGGTCTAGCGGTTTCTACGGCTTCGCTTTTTTCGCTCGGGCTGCTGGTGGGGATACTCATCTTCTACAATTACATCGCGAGCTACGAGGAAAAATTGCTGGAGGCAAGGTTTGGTGAGGGATACAGAAGCTATAAAAAAAGAACGGGGAAATGGGTGCCAAGGATTGGCAGAGTATAAGAAAACTATATCTGGGTGAGTATTTTCTCAGCTTTTGCGCCCTCTGTATCCTCTAAGGGACAGGATTTTACTGAGGCTTCAATCCCTGCGAGACGCAGGCATTCTTCCCTGGCAGCAGTCACGTTAAGTTTTTCGGGTGAGCGTCCAAAAAGCCGGCGAAAATTGTCTTGAAGAACCGCTTTAACGACAGCTTCCGGTAAATCCAGGCCGTGAATAATCCCATCTTCCGGGGGTCCGAGGAGAAAATCAGCTTCTTCAGGAACCCGGAAGCTCTCTTTTTCCGTTAAAAACCGATAAATGATGCCGGCTCGCGCCCGGGCTTCTCCTGGTGAAAGGCAACTCAAGATATCTGTCCCGAAGAGTATACGGCTGGAAAATCTGCAGAAGAAATCCCGCGCCTTTTCCCTGGAGAGTGATAGGTTATAATAGAGTTCAATTCCTGGTGCAAGGTCAAAGTTCGCATTGGGAAACTCGGAAAAAAACCTTTCCGCCCTCTCAAGGTCTGCCGAAAGAAAGTAGACATGCGGAAAAACAACGCATAATCTGGGATGTCGGCGTAAGACGTTTTCCGTTTCACGGTACAGTTCCTCTTTAGATTGAAAATCCCTATCGTACCCCCAGCCTTTCTCTTTGGCCCATTGGGGAAGTTTCTCATATTCCCAGAATTCCTCTGGATCAGCTACATGCCACAGAAGAGGAAGATTGAGTTCCTCACACACACTAAAGAACTCTCTGAAGTAAGGACCGTCAAGAGGCTCACAAAGACGCTTTCTTTCTGTCGGTTTCGAGGCAAGAAGCTTTATCCCGTCAGTACCAATTTCTTTGAGCCTGTGTGCCTGCTGAGAAAGAGACAACGCACTCTCCAAATTATGAAGGTGTCCTGAATGTTCAAGACCTGCCAGCACATAGAAACGTTCGGGGTGGCGGACTTTGAGGACAAAGCCTGCAGGATTGTCATTGGTAACATTGAGGTCGGACTGGCAGGCAATCCCAGCCTGCTTTGCATTGATAACATCCATCAGTTTGGGAATAGTATTGGCCCCTGCCACACTGAGCCCATGAACATGTCCATCTATAAGAGGAGGAAATTTCATCTCAAACATAGCCTTTATCCTAGCGCCGACCATTATTAGGATCGGCTCTTATATCTTGAATTAATTTAATTTTTAAACATCTCTATGTCAAGATTTAAGAACAAACTCCTTATACCCGACTTTTTATGCCATCCCTTATAGCCAAACAGGGCGTTTTTTGACATGGAATTTTACTTATGATATTACCTTTTGCAATAAAGGAGGTTTATCATGAAACGCTTTGTATTTCTATTATGTCTTGTTATCGCAGCCTGCTCTCTCCTCTGTGCCCAGCCACAATCTATAAGTAAGAAAACAGCGGGCATGGAGAAATATCCTGGGTATTTCACCTTTTACTGGGATGCAAAGGAAGGAAAAATCTGGCTTGAAATCGATAAATTTAACATGGAGTTTCTGTATGTGAATTCGCTTCGCGCCGGCGTTGGCTCGAATAATATCGGCCTGGACCGCAACCAGCTGGGCAGAACGCGGATCGTGAAATTCGAGCGAGTTGGTCCCAAGGTACTTCTTGTACAGCCCAATTATTCCTTCCGGGCGATAAGCGATAATCCTGATGAGCGAAGAGCGGTTGAAGAAGCGTTCGCCCAGTCGGTCATATGGGGTTTTCCAGTTGAAGTAGAAGGAGGGGGACGGATTATCGTCGATGCCAGTCGATTCTTTTTAAGAGACGCCCACAATGTTATCGGCTCTCTCAGACGAAGAAACCAGGGAAACTACAAACTCGATATCACCAGGTCTGCCATCTACCTGCCGATGACGAAGAACTTCCCGTATAACTCAGAAGTTGAAGCGCTCCTCACATTTACCAGTGAGAATCCAGGCTCTTATGTCAGGCAGGTTGCTCCAGATCCAGGCTCAATCACTGTCAGGCAGCACCACTCTTTCATCCGGCTGCCGGATGACAACTATAAACCCCGGACCTATGATCCCCGTGCAAACTTCTCAGGGATGAATTATATGGATTATTCCACCCCTGTGGATGAATCCATAGTCAAAAGATTTATCAGCCGCCACAGGCTGAAGAAGAAAAATCCTTCCGCAAAAATTAGCGATCCTGTAACGCCCATAGTCTATTATGTTGACCGCGGGGTTCCAGAACCGATCCGTTCGGCCCTGGTTGAGGGCGCAAGCTGGTGGAACGAGGCTTTCGAAGCTATCGGGTACAGGAATGCTTTTCAGGCAAAAGTCCTTCCGGAAGGGGCAGATCCGATGGATGTCCGGTACAACCTTATCAACTGGATTCACCGCTCGACCAGGGGCTGGTCCTATGGGTCTTCTGTCAGGGACCCGCGAACCGGCGAAATCATAAAAGGACACGTGGCTCTCGGTTCGCTGCGAATTCGCCAGGATTTCCTGATCGCAGAAGGACTGGTTGCCGATTATAGGGAAGGCAAAAAAAAATCTAAGGAAATGCTGGAGATGGCTTTAGCAAGAATCCGGCAGCTCTCCTGCCACGAAGTGGGGCATACACTCGGGTTGGGACATAACTACGCCTCGAGTGTTAACGACAGGGCTTCTGTCATGGACTATCCCCACCCGCTGGTGAAAATCAAAAAGGACGGCTCGCTGGATCTCTCAGATGCCTATGACACAGGAATTGGAGAATGGGACAAGGTCTCAATCTCTTACGGCTATCAGGATTTCCCGGTTGGAGTCGACGAGGAAAAAGAGCTCAAGGCCATTTTGAATAGGGCCTTTTCAAGAGGATTGTATTTCCTGTCCGGTCAGGATGCGGGTTCTGACAGCGCTCATCCTTTAGCCAATGTCTGGGACAATGGCAAAGATCCGGTTGATGAGCTGGAGCGCATGATGAAAATACGCTCGATCGCTCTTAAGAATTTTTCGGAAAGGAAAATACGAACGGGTGCGCCTATGGCTACACTGGAAGAGGTTCTTGTTCCGGTTTATATGTTTCATAGATACCAGGTGGAGGCGGCAGCCAGTGTTCTTGGTGGGCTCTATTACAATCACAAGCTGCGGGGTGACGTCCAGAAAAATCCCGAGATCGTCTCCGCTTCCGAACAGCGCCGCGCCCTGGATTCGTTGCTTCGAACGATCCAGCCTGAAAGTTTGGCCATTGATCAGAGCTTATTGAACATCATTCCACCCCGCCCTCCAGGATACCGCCAGACTCCTGAGCTCTTTTCAAGGTATACAGGTCCGACATTTGATCCGCTTGCCGCCGCAGAGACAGCCGCAAACCTTACGATCGGATTAGTCTTACAATCAGGGAGAGCAGCAAGACTGGTTGATTATCACTCCAGGAATAAAACATATCCTGGATTGTCCGATGTCCTGGACAAGCTGATTCTCTCAACCTGGAAATCTGCGAAGAAGGCCGGCTTTAAGGCAGAAATTCAGCGGGTTGTAAACAATGTTTTATTGTATAATCTGATGATGTTAGCTGCTGATGAGGAGGCCCCCACACAAGTCCGGGCTATCGCTTCGCTGAAGCTGGAGGAACTGAGAAGATGGCTTGACAAACGGATGGAGTCAATAAAAGATGAGGATCAAAGGGCACATTATTTTTATGCATGCTCACAGATCAAACTGTTCCAGGAAAATCCGGAAAAGATTAAACTTGCTATCCCCCTGCGGCCTCCAGCCGGCGCTCCTATCGGAATGAAGGATTAAGAGTTTAAAGTGAAAAGGGGTCGCCCGAAGGGTAAAAAATGCCGATAGAAAAAAAGGAATTAAAAAAAGACGACACGACTTGATCCACTGAAAAAGCAAAATAATGTGCTTATTTCATAGATTTTAATTATTAGTATCGGCAGTTTTTATAAATAATTCAGGAAAGAGGAGAGATTTAGATGGAATCCATAGCAGCTCAAAGAATTCCCTATTCAGAAATACGCGTGATGTTTGATGCTGCAAGACAATTAGAACAGCAAGGGAGAGATATCATTCATCTTGAGATCGGTCGCCCTGATTTTAACACACCTGAGCATATTGTTGAGGCAGCAATCAAAGCCTTGAGGGAAGGCAAACATCATTATTCACCTAACGCTGGAATTCTTGAACTTCGTCAAGCCATTGCAAAAAAATGTTCTGACGAATATCAGTTGGAATACAATCCTGACTCTGAAATAGTGGTAACGAACGGAGTGGCAGAAGGGGTTTATCTGGCAATGCACGCTTTATTAAATCCCGGGGACCAGGTGCTCATACCTGATCCCGCCTGGGTTAATTACAATCCGGTTGCATTAACAAATTTTGTTGAGCCTGTGGGATATCCCCTGGACGCAAAAAATAATTTTCAACCGGACCCCGATGGTATAGAGGATAAAATATCTTCCAGGACCAAAATGATCGTGCTTATCAGTCCTTCGAATCCCACTGGAGCGGTTACAGGGCGAGA
>JAGLWV010000261.1 GCA_023133225.1 Candidatus Aminicenantota bacterium
TTTTTATTACATACCATTTTGCTACATAATACAACTGCTAACTGCTGCTGCACGCGCCTTATATCCCCATTGCTAAAACAAGGGGCTTTACGGCGTTTTTTGGTAAGAATTATGCAATATTATTAATTGAATGAATCAAAAATTTATACAAGAAGGTCAGTTTCTTTTATTCAATAATGAAACAAATTAAAAGTTAAATGGATTATTATTTTTCATGACTTTAGAAGCATCGTATCTTTTGATGACTTCATCTGTGATATCAACAGACAGACTGAAATAAACGACTGTATTTGAGGCAAGATCAAAGATTAAACTATATCCCTTTTCTTTTGCTATATTATCGATTATTGGGCTCACTTCCTCTCTAATTTTTGTATATAACTGTAACTGGAGTCGCTGCCATTCTTTAAGAGAATCTTCTGCAATTCTTTTGCGTTCTGTCCTGAGATTATCTAAATCAAAAGAGAGGTTCTCTTGAGCTTCAAAAGTCAAAATAAGTCTTTGGGTTTTAAGTTTTGTGTCCAAATCCTGGATTTTTTTATCCATATTTGCCAGCTTACTGTTGATTTTTTGCTCTTTTTCTTGAAGTAATGCTATAGCCTTTTTCCCTTCTTTAGAATTTTGTAGAGCTCTTTGAGAGTTAACAACGGCTGCCTTATACAACTGTTCAGCAAAACTCTGAGAAACAAAAATCATAAGAATAAAAATAAACAAAATGATGTTTCCTGATTTTCTTCTCATGTTTACCTCCCCAAACTATTTTTTTATTTTGTGATATTCCATTTATATTAACTCTAGTCCAATAACAAAAGTTGCGAAGAGAGAAAGGTTGAGGCCTAAGCCATAAGGTCTTTGGCTTTCGAAAGCAGGATATATTGATATTTTTCGGAAAATGGAATTATCTATTTAATTTCAGCATTGATCACCAGTATAAGAGCTTTAGTATCTTTAGTAGCTCTTCCACTATAACCATAACCGCTTATGCCTGCTACTAAATAACCCTTCTCTTTTAATGTTATATTATCCGTAGAAATTAAAGTTTGTTCAGTATTACTAAATGCGGCTATCCACTTCAGCTGTATTTGCCCTATTGAGACGATTCGTTTGCCAGGTTTCTCTCCTCTCACTTTTACATGCAAAATATGCATATTAAAATTGGAAACGGCAGAAACAAGCCTAAAATAACTCAACCCAGAATCTTCTTTAACTGTTAAAAAGGAAGGGCCATCAATTTTATAGGATTTGAAATTCCATAAATTTCTCAGTTCATCCAGCACTTTTCTTAAATCCCTGTTTTCTATAACTTCATTTTCTTGCGTTTCTTTTTCTCTTGAAGCAATCACTGTGAAAACCTTGAATAAAACAGTCTTTTTTTCAACATCAAGCTTTTTCATTATTTCCTCAAATTTGGGAATATTTATTCTAAATATTTTTACTGTAATGGTATCTTCGTATGAAGTTGAATCGATGATATAAAATTTTGCAACAGCTAGTAATTCAATTGGTTTAATAAATTTTAGATGATAGGTTTTAATTAAAGCTTCATAAGGCTTAGGAACTTGCTTCGAAGTATCGGTCTTTGCCTGTTTTTCTTGAATTGGTTGAGCGGAGAGAAAAGTCATTTTCCCTGAATAGACCGCAAACACAAACATCAAAACAATAAATAGGGATAGAATTTTCTTTTTTTTCATTATTCTTCCTCCTTAAAAAGATTAAAATCATGCCTCTGGATAAAGATGATTTTTATATTTTTGTCTATTATTTCAAATTCAGTGTATATTTCGGTAATCTGGGGCTCCGGTTGACCGTGAAACACAGGAAAGAGGAACAGAAGTGCAGCCAGAACAACGGCGGCACTGGACAGAATCCCCACGAAAAGAGGCAGTCGTTTTATCCGGATTCTGTGCAGGGGCTGGATGGTTTCTACGGCTGCCTGAAGCTGCTCTTCGAGGGCATCGGGAATATCTGTTTCCACACTCTGGACAATTCTTGCAATTTTTTTATCAATATTTTTTTGGTTGTCCATATTATTCTCCAAAAATATTTTTGAGGCTGTTGCGAGCTTGATTCAACAGGAACTTGATATTTCCCATCTTCAAACCTGTGATGTCAGAGACTTCAGAAATAGTAAAACCGCTGTAATAAAAAAGGAAAAACACCTCCCTCTGCCTTGGTTTTAAGCTTTCGGCAAAGCGGTAAACCTCTTTGACCAATTCCTGTGAGTCATTTACTTCTGGCGCTTTCAGCCTGTCCATATTGGTGAATGGGGCATGTTTTCGAGCTTTTTTATAGTGTCTTTTTATCTCGTTGTGGGCTATGGTATAAAGCCAGGTATGGAAATATTTTTCCTTTTTATAGGATTTAAAATATTTAAAAGCACGCAATACGGTTTCTTGAAAGACATCATTAGCGTCTTCTGTAAAGTCCAGTGATTTCTGAATAAAATTATAAAGCTTTTGTTTGTGAGGTCTTACCAGTTCCCAGAACAGGGTTCCCGTCGCTGACAATTCTTCGTTTTTTTTCATTCGAGAAATGCTAATCCTCAGCCCCTCTTTTCTATTAAACATCAATGGACGGGAATCTTCCAAGAATGTTTCATTGATTTTCATACCCTTTATATCTCATAAACACATAAAAGGTTAGAAAAAAAAGGTCAAGATGATGGAGTGTCAATTTTTTCCCCAGACTTCGATCGTTCTGGGCTCATAAATAGTCTTTATTCTCCCACATGTTTCTATGGGAGGTTTGAAGAGATGATTTTCTTCAGTTTATTCTTGATACTTAAAAGAAACTTTTACTCTTGCGCGGTAGGCCGTGACCTTTCCCTCTTCTACCTTCATATCGAATTCGACCGCTTCTGCAATTCTCAAATTCTTAAGGCTCTTGCCAGCTGTTTCAACGGCGTTTTTTGCTGCTTCCTCCCAGGAATTGGGGCTAGTTCCTATAAGTTCGATGACTTTGTATATGCTTTCCATAATGTTCCTCCTTCGATGGAATCTGGATTAATACCAGTGAATGACAGAACTGTAAAACTTTCTTTTGCGATTGTCAATAATGATTGCTAAAAATCCACTATTTGAATAACATAATTTGGTCACAAGGATTGATTAAAAAAATAGGAGAATTGATAAATAAGGAGAAAGGCTTATGAGTAAATGTATTTCTTTACTAATAAAAATATTATTAACCGTATATGTAGGGGGGATGGCTTCCCTGACATACGCCGATACTCTTCCTGCTCCGTTCAAGGTTATCCCCCAGCCGCGCAAAGTTGAGCTTCTGGATGGTTCCGGGCTTAAATATGGAGCTCTGAAATTTGTCCGGATCAAAGGGGATTTCTCCCGCCCTGTTTTGGGGCCGGTCCTTGCCACTTTGCCTAAAACTGAGAATGGAGGTGAGGGAATTCTGACTCTCACACTCTCTCAAGATAAGTCTCTTCCACAATCCGGAGAGGGCTATGTTCTTCTTATCCAAAAAAATGAAGTCAGGATATCATCGAAGGGAGAAGCGGGCCTTTTTTACGGATGCCAGACCCTTGAGCAGCTTCTTGAGGATGCCCGCGATACAGGAATTTCCATTCCTTCCTGCAGGATAACCGACTTCCCTGGTCTCTCTTATCGTGCTGTGCACATCGATGTCAAACATCACTTGGATACGATGAAATACTATTATGACAGTGTAGACCGGCTTGCACGCTACAAGATAAACGCCATCATCTTCGAGTTCGAAGACAAACTGCGCTTCCGCCGCCGTCCGCTTGTCGGAGCCCCTCAATCCATCAGCATCGATGAGATGGCTGCTCTTACAAGGTATGCACGACGACGCCATATTGAAATCAGTCCCCTTGTACAGGGCCTGGGGCATGCCACCTTTATCCTCAAGCATGAAAAATACGCCCATCTTCGGGAAGACCCTGAAAGCCGGTGGGCATTCTGTCCGGCCGATGAGGGAACCTACGAAGTTTTATTTGACCTTTATCTGGATTCCTTTGAGGCCACTCCGGGCAGCCGCTACCTCCATGTCGGCGGAGATGAGGTAGGGGAGATCGGTCAATGTTCCCGCTGCCGGCCCATAGCAGAGAAAGAAGGAAAACTCGCCCTTAACCTTTACTGGCTCAAGCGTGTCTGCGATTTTGCGCAGAAAAATAACCGCATACCAATATTCTGGGATGACATGATATTTAAGTATGCCGGACTCTGGGGGACCATGGGAAGTGACCTTGAACGGGGGAAGGTCGCCGAACTCTGGAAAAAGGGAGAACCTATCCTGGATAGTGTCCTTGAGCAGTACCCAAAAAACTGTATTTATATGCGCTGGAATTACACTCTGGCGCGCCAGCAAGGCAACATCAAGGCACTGGAATGGTTCAAAAAGCGGGGGCTTAAAGCCTGGATCGCCACCGCTGCTCAGAATGTCCATCCTCTTCTGCCTCAGGACGATAGGGTCAACATTATCCAGAGTTTTATAAAGGTAGCCGATGAATCGGGGATTGATGGAATGCTCTGTACGGCCTGGGATGACGCATCCCCGCACATGGAAACATACTGGAGGGGCTTGATTGCTTCCGGTGAGTTCAGCTGGAATCCTGCTGGAAGGAGCCTTAAGGAATATGAAACCGCTTACCTCCAGAGGGAGTTCGGGCCTGAATGCATCAAAGCAACCGAACTTTACGCTGAACTTTTTAGAGCTGTTTCCTTCTGGAATAAAGCTCTGATCGAGAAAGGAAGACGCTCCAGGATAGGGGAGTTGCTGGACCTTCCTGACCCTGATGCCCCGGGAAAATGGAGTCAGAAGCATAAGGAGCGGCTTGATACAGCCCGGGAAGAAATGAAGAGATACTCGCGCCTCAAAGTGTTGCTTGAAGAGCTTCAAGAGAAAGCACGCCGCAATCGTTATCAACTTGAATTCCTGTATGCTATCAATGATTTCCAGGTAAATAATGCCAGGCTGCTTCTTGTTCTGGAGCGTTGTGATTCCTCTGACAAAGATGAACGGGCTCTCGGTAAAAGAGAGATTCGCTTGGTTTTTGATAAGTTCGAACGTACGTGGAAAGCCCTAAAACAAGTCTATGGAAAGACCCGTTTCCTCTTTTATCCTGAGAGCTATGTAAAGGATCGCTACTTCCATCTTGCCAGCCAGAGTGAAGATTTATCCTGGATGATTGACGTGGAGAAACAATACCACAAGCTGGTAAAGGACTGGCTTGAGGCCCTGGAGGGTCCGGATAGTGCATCCACCCATAAAAAAATGAAGAGTTAGATGAAGAATTGGAGTAACATATCTTTTTCAATGCGGATATTTTGATTTCCGGACCACTCATTTATTGTCATGTCGATATTTTCTGCTATAATGATTGTCCTGGGTGCCTATTTTTTCGAAAAAAGCGAAAGTGTGTAATAAAACGTATGAGCAGTAGAAAAAGGGTTTTTGTTTCTCTCATGGTGTTCGGTATTGTCTTTTTGATCGGAATAGCCGGTTTTAAATATTTTGGAGGGAGTCAGTATTCCATCATTGATAGCATTTATATGACTGTCATCACTCTTTCCACGGTAGGTTATAAGGAAGTCATCGATATCGGTTCAAATCCGGCTGCCCGCATATTTACTTCTATTTTTATCATCATGAGCTTAGGGACAATTGCTTTTGTTGTTACATCTGTTACTCACTTCATAGTAGAAGGAGAGCTGAAAAACATTCTAGGGAGAAAAAGAATGGACAAAGAAATATCAAAGCTTAAGAACCACTACATTGTCTGTGGCTCCGATGAGACGGCACAGACTATTATCCAGGAGCTTATCCTGACTAAAAAAGCTTTTGTCATAGTTGAGCCATCTAAAGAAAAAATAGATAAACTTTCCTCGTCTAGCGGTTTTTTCATCCATGGAGATCCTACAGAAGATGATATCCTCCTCTCGGCGGGGATAGAGAGGGCAAAGGGAATACTCATGTCTCTACCCACTGATGAAGCAAATCTTTTTATCACCATTACAGCCCGAAGCCTCAATCCCCGAATGAGAATCGTTGCCAAAGGAATAGATGTGAAATCTCACAAGAAGTTTATGAAAGCCGGTGCAAACTCTGTCATCTCTCCTGCGTTTATCGGCGGTATGCGTATGGTTTCGGAAATGATTCGTCCGGCTGTGGCTAGTTTCCTTGACATGATGCTCCGTGATAGAAAAAAAGTTTTCCGCTTTGAGGAAGTTCCGATTAAAGAGGATTCCCCCTTGGTTGGAAAAACTGTAGGGGAGTCTAGAATAAGCGAGAAAACGGGCGCTCTTCTGGTCGCCATCAGAAAAAGTGAGAGTGGGGAGCATGATTTTAATCCTTCAAATAAGACAGTCATTCAGGAAGATGATGTCATTATTCTTATTGCCAGCCCTGATAAAGTCAAAGAGGTTGAAAAAATAGCTGGTATGAGCTAAGCGGAAGGGGATTTTTTCTTTTTAGGTTTTTTCTCAGGAAGCTGTTCAGCCCTTTCTTCGCTTACGAGCTCCAGCTTTCCCGAGAATCTATCCAGCCGCTTCTCTGCATCGTCGAATTTACTTTTGGCATTGATCAGATGAGAACCGAGAACCTGGAAGTCGCCTTTGAAACGGCTTAAATCTCCCTGGAGCTGTGCCAGGGACTGGAAAATATACCTGGCTGATTTTTCTATCTGAAGGCCTTTTAATCCGAGCACGATGACCTGCAAATAGGCGAAAAAGGAGTTGGGGGAGACGGGAAGAACCCTTTTCTTGATGGCATAGGAGAAGATACTCCGTTCTTCGCCAAGGTTTTCATCCTTGAGGATTGTCTCGTAATAGATGTTTTCGGCAGGGATGTATATCAGGGCAAAGTCGTAGGTTCCCTCATCGGGCTGGATGTATTTTTCGGAAATCACGTCGATATGCTTTTTGACATCGATGATGAATTTTTTTTTCAAATCCCCCTTCTCCTTGCTGTCCTCTTCATCTTGATACTTTTTGAAATTTTCTAAGGGAAATTTAGCATCGATGGGTACAATGTTTTCTCCGATTTTTATAGCGGCATCGACCCTCTCTCCGCTTTTATATTTGTACTGGAGCTCATAATGGGCAGAGGGGAGGATTTGATTCAGCAGGTCTCCGAGGAAGAGCTCCCCGAAGCCTCCCCGGAATTTTGGGGCGCGGAGCAGGTTTTCCAGGTTGGAGATGCTTTTTGCTTTTTCAAGCACCTCGCGGGTGACTTCCTCCATCTTTCCCAGGTCTTTTTTCACATCGCCCAAAGTGCTGCCGATGTTGCCTGAGGTCTTCTGGAATTGCGAGCTCATATTTTGCAGTTGCTGGTTGAGGTTCTGGGTCAGTTGTCCGATCTGCTGCTGCATAAGAGTAAGAGCCTGGTTTTCTGCCTTATTGTTTTTTATCTCATCGATTTTTGAGGTCGTTTTTTTCAAAGAGAGAACCAGGAAGATGACAAGAAAGATAAAGAGGATGGCAATCACAGCAGCAAACAGGATTAAAAACAGGTTAAGGCTCATCTAGAATTTTCCTCGAAAATTAAATTCTTATTCTTTGAGGAGAGGGAATCATTCTTGTTCTTTGAGGGTAAGGAATTATTTTTATTCTTTGAAGATGAGGGATCCGTCATGATGTTCAGCCTCTTTCCCGCCATGGTGCTCAGTCTCTTTTCAGCCATTATAACAGGAAATAAGGGGACAGGCTACTTTTTAGGAAATAAGGGGACAGAAAAAAGGGGCAGAAAAAAGGGGACAGGCTACTTTTTGTTAAAAAAGTTGCCTGTCCCCTTTTTTCATAGCAGTCTCACAATATATTTATTCCCCTTTTTTCCTACAAGTTGACAAGAATGAAGCACTTCTCTAAACTAAATAAGATTTTCATGGCCCGTTAGCTCAACTGGTAGAGCAGCGGACTCTTAATCCGCAGGTTGAAGGTTCGAGTCCTTCACGGGTCATTCTTATTTTCCCTTGGATTTTAAACCTTTTTCTTTTTTACATTGAATTTATGTTGAATTTCTGTTATTTTAAGTGATTATCTAAAGTAAAGTCAGATCTTAGGAGATTACACTATTTGAAAGAATATGGTGAGATTGATAGTAAATTTAGATTTATTATTATAGCAGCGAAGAGAGCCAAACAACTCTTACAGGGCGATAAGCCGAAAAAAAAATCCAGCGCAAAGAATCCCATTCGTATTGCTCAGGAGGAAGTGCGGAGTGGATTAATAGAGTTCGAAATTATTGAGCTCCCAAAAGAAGAGATTTTTATTCCGGAAGATGAAGGATTCATCGGAGAGCAAATCGGAGTCGAGGGAGAAGAGGTTGAGGAGAAAGCCGCGAAAAAAGTCAAAGGCAAAAAAAAATCTGTTAAAAAAGTAGATAAAAAGGCTAAAGAAAAAATAGATAAAAAGACCGAGGAGAAAGTAGAGAAGAAGGCAGAGAAAAAAGTAGATATAAAGGCCAAAGAGAAAGCGAAGAAAAAGACCGAGAAAAAAGTAGATATAAAAACAGAGGATAAAGTAGATATAAAAACCGAAGAGAAATCAGCGAAGAAGGCCAAAGAGAAAGCGAAGAAAAAAACTTAGATGTAATGAGCTTATGTGCTCATCTCCTGTTTCCCCATTTCCTTTTTCATAAG
>JAGLWV010000262.1 GCA_023133225.1 Candidatus Aminicenantota bacterium
CGGGCTATCTCTGAGGAACCATGTCTTTTCCTGAAAGGAGGGATGTGAAAAACGGCCACCCTGTACAAGGCTTTTTTAAAGGACTCGCTTTGAATTTCTTTTTTCAGCCACTCCTCCTGAAGCTCGCGATAGCGGTCAAAATCGGTTAAACCTGCATAGACAGGGTGAGTATCGGGCTTGTCCTCGCCGGTGTCCATGACGACAAAATGGACAGGGCCATGGTTGAAGGAATAGTAGTATTTTCCGTCGCGGGGAGGGAAAAAATCCATCAATTGTCTTGCAAAAGATCCTCTCGTGTCATGGTTACCTCTGACATAGAGAAAAGGGATTTCTTTTGCGAATCGGTCAACACTGACATCGAGAAATCCTTCAAAGATGGGTTTTTCCGAGGTGAGATAGTTTAACGTGTCTCCGTTAAAAATTAACATATCAACATCATCTAAACATATTTTCTGCAGCATGCCATCCAAACGCTTAGCATCTCCATGGATATCCTGGAAGACATAAAACGAAAAATTTTTCTTCGCAGGATCCAGGGTTTTAAATCCGAAGATATCGCTGACGACCGTTTCTCCAAAGATGACTTCATAAGGTTCAAACTGGAGGATCTCTTTAGAGGACACACGGTATCTATAAGCCTTTCCGGGTTCCAATCCTGTGATCTGCACTTTATGGTGTGTTGTGTAGGCATCGATCAAGCCATGCCGGCTGCTCTGGGCTATTTGTAACAGGCTCCCCCATTGTGGAAAAGTCCGGAAATTATCTCCTGTTCCGTATTCCACCTTTGAGACACATTTTTTATTGGTGAGCCAGATGATTATTATGGAATTTTCGGTGACATGTTGTAGATAAGGTCCGTGGGTAACGGCGAGTTTTTCTTCTGATTGTTCTCCACTGAATACCTGGTTTGCCCCGATGGCAAGGTAAGTAAAAAGGAACACTAAGAAAATGCGGAGGGCAGTCCTCATGATATTCTCCTGCTTTATGGGATTTTATGCATTCTTTTCTTTCTCTTGCAATTCAATTATTTTTGATCTCTCAGGGGCTAATGATTCTTCATCAGCTTGTTAAAGACTATCCAAATTCCCGTTGATAATCAAGATTTTTTCCTCTCTGTTAGTATTATCATCTTGACATTCATTTTTGCGAGATATATCTTTCCCAATGATAAGAGCAAACAAAGTTCAATTCAAAAATGGAGAAACCAAAATGAGAGGCATCAAAATCTTTTTTCTTGTTTTTCTGGCAATATTTTTTTTAGAAACAACCTCTGACATTCTTTCCGCACAGAATAGCTACCAATACGACTTCCTTTTCATCAATGGCAAGGTTTTGGATGGAACCGGAAATCCTTGCTTTTATGCGGATGTCGGAGTGAAGGATGGAAAAATCGTTGCAGTAGGCAGATTAAAAAACAGCGCTGATGCAGAGAAAATAATCGACATAAAAGGGAAAATCATTTCTCCTGGTTTCATCGATATTCACACCCATGCCTACGACAGAATATCTGACGAAAAGATATGGAGCGGTAAAAACGAGAGGAGATATTTCGCGCCGAACTTCGTGAGTCAAGGCGTAACAACTTTAGTTTCCAATCAGTGCGGAACTTCACCCCTTTCCATCAAAAAACAGAGGGAAGTTCTCACTAAAAAAGGTATTGGTCCGAATGCCCTGCTTATGATAGGGCACAATACCATCCGGCGACATGTGATGAAAAATGATTTTCAAAGACCAGCAACCTCAGAAGAAATAAAACAGATGCAAACGTTCATCCGGCAGGCAATGGAAGATGGAGCCGCAGGTATGTCCACCGGCCTTGAGTATGTGCCGAGCATCTGGAGTACCGTGGATGAAATCGTTGCTCTGGTCAAAGAGATCGTTCCCTACGGAGGCGTTTATATGGCTCACGAGCGATCTTGCGGTCTAACCCCTATGTGGTATGTGCCAAGTCAGGATGAACCCGGGCCGCCAAACATGCTGGAAAATATTATTGAACTGATCGAAGTCGGGAGACGGACAGGAGCCACTGTTGTCGCTACGCACATAAAAGCAAGGGGCGCGGATTTCTGGGGAGCGAGCAGGGCCATCATTCGACTGATCAATGAAGCGCGGGCAGACGGGGTGGATATCTGGGCTGATTGTTATCCGTATAATAGCTCGGGAAGCGACGGAAGTACTGTCCTGATACCGCGGTGGGCACTGGGTAGAAATCCCCAGGAAAATTTGCAAAAAGTACTGGATGATCCTCAAAAAATGAAAGACCTGTATGGCGATATTAAACATGCCCTTAACTGGAGAGGAGGCGCGGAAAATATTATCGTGATGGACTATCCCGATAAATCTTATATTGGAAAAAATCTTGCCCAAATTGCCAAAAAACACGGTGTGTCTGATATCGAGATGGCCATTAAATTGCAGCTCAAAGGCTACCCAAAAAGGCGTGGCGGTGCAAGGTTAAGGGGCTTTTCCATGTCTGAGATAGATATCGAAGCCTTTTCTGCTCAGCCCTGGACCGCCACATGTTCAGATGCAAGAATTGCCCTCCCCGGTGATGGCCCGGTCCATGCAAGATTTTATGGAACGTTTCCAAGAAAAATCAGGCACTACGCTATGGAAAAGAAAGCCATTTCTGTTGAGAATGCCGTTAGAGCCTCAACCTCTCTTCCCGCACAAATATTAGGCCTTCGCGACAGAGGTCTGATACGGGAAGGATTCCATGCAGATATTGTCGTGTTCGATCCAAAGACGATCAAAGACACAGCCACTTTCTTTGAGCCTCATCAGTACGCCGATGGGATCGAGTATGTTATGGTTAACGGTACATGTGTTGTCGACGAGGGGAAATTGACATGGAAAAGGCCTGGAGTGGTCATTAAAAAATAGAACCCCCCTCTGGAAAACGGCCCGATTAGGCCTCTGAGGACTATCAAAAATGACTTGATTTTATTTTACAAATCAGAGATTTTTACTCGAAAGACATAAATAAAATCTTCCGTAAGAAACGTTTCATACTGAACCAGTTGATAACCTGCCTCCTCTCCCATTTTTTCAACTTTTTCCTTGTTCAACTGTGTATGATAGTCATGACCATCTATGATAACTAAAGTAGCATCAGGCTTCATATATTTTTTTGCGTTTTTTAGCCATTCCACTTTTTTTTCAAAGTCGTGGAATGCACGAAGCATGACAACCATATCCAGCTCATTAACAGGAAAGAGAGGGTCTTCTACTTTCCCAAGAACTGTTTTAATGTTGTTGATATTTTCTCTCTTGCATCGATTATTAATAGATCGAAGGACCCCTCTGTTAATATCATTGGCATATATCATGCCAGTTTCTCCCACCCTGCGGGACAAGTTAAAAGTGAGATAGCCTCTCCCTGCACCGGCTTCTCCGATGACCATTCCGGGCTTTACACCGATAACATCCATGACTTTCTCGGGCTGGACCCGGGCGTCACGTCTGTTACTTTGAGCAAGAATAAATCCTGAAAATAATACCAGTACACTTAATAATAAAAGAGTAATAAACCTGAGTTTTTTCATTCTTTGCTCATAGAAATAATTTTAACATTTATCCTGTAATAATTTGACTTTTTTTTTACTACTTGAGAAAAGAGGTATTTACCTTTTCGTAAGCCAAATTGAACCTAATACTTATTCGTATTTTAAAGCATCTGCAGGATTTGCACAGGCTGCTTTTATGGCCTGGTAGCTTATGGTTAGTATGGCCATAAACAGTATGGTCAGTGCAGTCAGAATAAACATCCATACAGTCATTTTAATACGAAAGGCAAAATTCTGCAGCCAATTAGACATGACAAAGTATGCAATGGGCGAAGCAATAAAAGTAGATACAATAACTAAAATCATGACTTCCTTAGATAATAAATAGATTATTCTTGATATAGAGGCACCTAACACCTTCCGGATACCTATTTCTTTAGTGCGTTGATGCGCAGAGAAGGATACTAGTCCTAATAAGCCCAGGCAGGCGATAAAAATTGCGAGAAAGAAAAATATCGACGATATCTTTCCTGTTCTTTGTTCCGCTCTATAGAGATTGTTGAAATCTTCATCCAAAAAAGAATATTCAAACGGCTGGCCTCCACTGAACGTTCTCCATGCCTTTTCTATCAGGCCTAATGATTCCTTTATATTTTCAGGGCGAATTTTTATGGACGTGTAGAACCATTCTCTTTCGGATAATGGCCTTATTATCATCGGTAGAATTTCGTAATGCAGAGAGAGAAAGTGAAAATCTTTAAGCACTCCGATGATGGTCACGAATTCCCCTTCTGCAGCATCACCAAATTCTCTATGAAAGCGTTTCCCGATTGGTTCCTTTAGGCCCAACTCTTTAACAGCCGTCTCGTTGATAACGACAGCCGATATTGAATCCGCAGGAATCTCTCTTGAGAAATATCTTCCTTCCTCTATTTCGAGGTTCAGCAATTTGAGAAAATCATGATCGCCATACATGGTATACAAAGTATGCTCTTCTGTTGCTGGCCTCCCTTCCAACCGGTGACCATTGGGATTAAAATGTCTGCCTGGAAGGGATTCTGTATTGGATAGCGATAGAATACTGGAATATTTCAACAATTCCTGTTTGAAAGCATCCGCTTGCCGTCCCAGGGCAAAGGCACGAGGTATCACAACTATCTGTTCTTTATCAAATCCCAGTTTTTGATTCCGGACATACCTTAGCTGGGAAGAGATCACAAAAGTTCCAAGAAAAATAAAAACTGTAATAGAGAATTGCAGGACAACCAGCACCCTGCGCAGTAGCAGGTTGCCATGAGTTTTTTTATATAAAGAACCTTTTATGGTATGGACGGGCTGGCAAGTCGAGAGAAAAAAAGCAGGGTAACTTCCGGCCAAAACACCCACAAAAAGAGCATACCCGATCAAAACAGGCAAAACCCAAACATCACCAAAAAGGTGAAAAGACAACTGACGGTCAGCAAGGTTGCTGAAAGCCGGCAATACTGTTTTTACCGCCAAAATTGAGAGTACCAAAGCAATAAAACTGAACAGAATCGATTCCCCAATAAACTGAAAGACAAGCTGTTTCTTAACAGAGCCCAAGACTTTTCTAATTCCTACTTCTTTAGAGCGTTTAGAAAAACGAGCCGTGGATAAATTCATATAGTTTATACACGCAAGCAGTAGAATAAATATGGCGATGATCGAAAAGACATAAATATAGACGATTCTTCCCCTTATCGATAAATTTTCGTTGGCATCAGACCTTAGATGAATATCAAGCAACGGCTCCAAGAAGTATCCATAATAATTCTTTTCATCTTTTAGATAGTCTTCATAGCGCGTGCCGGTCTGAGCGAAAAATTGAGGGCCAAAATGTTTCGGGATGAAATTTTGGAATTTTGCCTCCAGTTGAGAAAGAATGACACCCTCTTGAAGAACGACATAGGTGAATAAAGAGTGACCCATCCAGCCCGTATCACGACTTCCCTTCCGCGAAAGATATGAAGCGATCATATCAAATTGAAAATGGGAGTTGCCTGGACAATTCTCTACAACACCTTTCACTAAATAGTCTTCTTCTCTGTCTTCAAACCTCAGTGTTTTTCCAAGAGGATTCTCATCCCCAAAATATTTTCTGGATATGTCCTCGGTGATGACAATTGTAAAAGGATCAGATAGAGCGGTCTTAGGATTTCCACTGGTAAAGGGAATAGAGAAGACATCAAAAATACTTGCATCAGCATATTTAATTCCTTTTTCTAAAAACTTCTTTTCCCCTATGCTAACTAGATAATTCCGCGGCCACGGACTGTACCTGGCTGCATGGACAATCTCTGGCAAGTCATCAAGAAGCGCTTGGGCCATGGGAGGGGCAGTAAAGGCTCCCCTCATATCGGTAGTGGGGCCGAACTGTGCACCAATTCTATAAATCTGACTGGCTTTCTCGTGGTGCTTATCAAAACTCAGTTCATATAAAACAAAAATGGCTATGAGAATACTGCAGGCCATCCCGATCGCCAGACCAGCAATATTGATAAATGAATAACCTTTTTGCCTCCTTATGTTTCTCAAGGCAACCTTAAAATAGTTTCTGAACATAATCTAAATTCAACAGAAGGAATTTTTCATGAGGATATCCATCATATATATATATACGGAAAACCGGATAAATGGTTGACCTTTCAAAGAATATTTGCCATATAACCTGGATTATTCACGAGCCGAGATTGCTGTAGCGGCGAGGCCGCATGATAATTAAGGGGATAATTAAGGGGACACTATCACTAGTGTCCCAACGTTCGTTTTCAAAATCATTCTAATGTCATTAATATCAGTATGTTAGGCCTAATAATCAATGTGATCGATTTGAAGCCAAATTCCTATTTTTTATGCTGTAACTTCAATAATATCAATACAAATGTTTTAATTTCAGATTCGTTGGGACACTAGTG
>JAGLWV010000263.1 GCA_023133225.1 Candidatus Aminicenantota bacterium
CTTTTCTTCTTTCTTTTTTTTGAGCTCCTCATCTCTGAGTTTAGCCACTGACCGAGCAGCTCTTTCCAGGTTGTCTTTCCTCACCTGGAGGATATGGATCTTGTCCTCTTGCTTTCCGATTGAATCGTGGCAAGCTCCAATCCCGGCGACGATGATTGAAATCTCAGCCTGGATTGTATTGTAGATCTGATCCTTGTCGCCGAAGAGATTTGTCTGCTCTCCGGATTTTTGTCCACTGAGCGCGAGTGCTGGACCGCTCTTGAGGATTTTATCCTCTTTCTCTTTTTTGAGTTTCTCCTTTTTTTCTCTTTTCATGGATCCTCCTTTTATCGGATTTTATAAGAGATCTTATCTTGATTAGCTGGCCATGTAGTCTCAATATAACTGCGGATCTTCTTTTCAAGCTCCAGCCTGGTTTTAGCACGAATTACTTTTGATATCAGCATCGCTCCGCGGCCGTAAAAAGCAACATCAAAAGAGATCTCCTCTTTCGAAACGTCAAATTTTATAAGATCCTCAGTTTTCGTCTTGTTCATGATCACTCTCTTATTGAAATAGAATCGACGGAATAAGTCTCGATTCCTGGAATCTCGACTTGCCCTTGTGAGCTCCTGACTGCCATTCCAGTTTTAGCCTCATCGAGTTTGAGCCATTCCCGAGGGACCAGCTTTAAATTCTTGACTCGATATTTCCAGATCTTCTTGATCGACGTTCCTTTAGTCTCCGGAGCCTTGGCCTTAAATTTTGGCTCCAGGGAAAGCATCTCCTCTTCTTCTTCGCTCGCCTCAGCTTTCTCGAGCTCCTCGGCAGCTTTCTCCGTATCGCCAGCTTTCTCGGCCGCGGCCGCTTTCTCGAATGCCTCTTCTTTTTTCAATCTCTCCTCTTCGATCTTCCGAGCTTTTTCCTCTTCTCGAGCGCGGATCTCTTCTTCGATTTTTCTCTTGTAAACTGCGATCCGGGGACCAACTGTTTCCTCTCCAAATTTGGGGCCTTTTTCGAGATCTTGCTTTTCTCCGAGGACGTGCTTCCAAAGTCCATGAGCTTTCTTTATGATCGGATCCATCGTCTCGCCGATCCTTTTCCTCATCTGCCGGCAAGCATGAATAAATTCATTTGCCAGATGGAGAGATTTATCATCGACGACCTGGATCTCTTTCGCTCGCTCTACTAAAGCGACTCCCTCAGCTTCGAGATCTTTAATTTTGTTTTCTTCCATTTTTCGGTTCCTCCTTTTTTATTAATTTTTGCAAAAGTTTAAGCTCATCCATCCTCTTTCTCAATGTCTGAATTTTTTGAGAAAATTCTCCTTGTGCCTCTTTCTGCATCTGCTTTAAATCATTAATCGATTTATCACTATGGACAGAATTCTCTATCTTGTAAATCGTTTCATTTTTGTCGATTGAATATTTAGCAGATGATTTTTCAGCCAGAGCCAAACCAATTTTTTCCTCCCATATCCCAGCCGGGCGCGTTGCCTCAATTTCAAGATAAACCCTACAATAACCACTTTGATGATAATTATCGATTTTAATCATTTTTCATCTCCTTGATTCTCGCTAAAAGCGCGAGTTTTAAAAGTTTGTGGATTTGCGGAATCAGCCGAGCCCGGAGTCTCCTTTCAGGGACGGCTTTCCAGTCCTTAACGGCCTGGAGATAGAAAGGCTCTTTGATGAGCTCCAGGCTGTGAGTCGTGCCGGCCGTCTCTACGTCGGAGATCAAATCAAAGATCCTCCCAGCTTCGGCAGAATCGATTTCTTCCCGGCCTAAAGCCATGAGGATAAAATGATTCATCCTCGACTTGATGAAACGGCCTCGCTTGTAATTTGAATAGCTCATTCAGGTTTCGCTGATTTCGTCGCCTCTTCATCCTTAGCTTTTTTTTCATCCTCGACTTTCTTTTCTTTCTCCATCTCGCTTTTTAATAATTTCGTCAGGATCGAAATCCATTCATCGGCCTCATTCAAACTAAAATCAGATACTTTTTTATCCGCAAAATTCAGCTGTTGTTTAAGAAGATCTTCTGGCTCCAATGCATATCTATCAACGAGCTTGACCTCGAGCCGGGAGATCTCAGTGACTTGATAATTGGAAATATGCGCTTTCTCTGCTCTCGCATCAGCTTTTTCCTCATTCTCTTTTGAGTCCTGATTTTCTTCTGTGAATCTCTCAGATGCATCCGGCAATTCTTGTTCTCTGACGTGCTCGATTTCTTCGACAATATAAGGCAAGTCTCCCATTTCGTCAGGAAAGGCCAGCCGATAGCCTTGAGATACGGCGACTTTCTTGATCATTGTTTTTGGCATTTTCGCCCAAAATTTCGTAAGAGATCCGTCCTTTCTCCTCTTGGCATATTCCTCGAAATCGACCTCATGACAGAGGGGCCTTTTCCAGTCTTTCCGATAGACCTTAACCCAACCAACGAGATCCTTTTTCTTCAAGCTACCTTTTGTCCCGGATTCCATTCCGTCCCATTGTTTTGATCGGTCCGCTCGCTTGAGATAAACCTGATATCCGACAACAATGTCAGCCGGATAAGAGGCATATTTAATGAGATAGATCTCTCGCTTGAAAGGATTCAACTGAAACATTTTGCATTGATTCTTAAAGAGCTCAATCTCCTGATCCGTAGCATCAGGGCAAATATATTTCTTGATTGTTTCAGCGGTAACTTTCATGAGCGCCTTTGACTCTTCTTTCATGAGGGAATCCTTTTTCTTATTTTCCATTGATTTTCTCCTTTAGGCTTGACAAAATCAGGAGCGCGGATTATCTTAAATTTAACCAGCCCTCCTTTCTGGCCGGATTTTACGCTTATTTTTTCCGGCCCTTTTAATCAAAGACCGAGGGGAGGGCCCCTACCTGAGCGCCTCCCCTCATGCGGCTATTAGAAAATAGAAAAGTAAATCAACCTATCCATCACCTCCTTTTTTCTTTAAGATTTCCTCTTCCAATACTTTGACTCGATTCGCAAGTTTTTTTTGATCCTTTATCTCTATTTGATTATACTCTATTGCATGATCTCGCTCGCAAAATAACTGCCAGTCACGATTCGTTCCAAATACTTTACGACAACGACTGAGGCGACATATCTTTTGATACCTATACTCTGACATAGACAGACTCCTTTTCAATCCAGAATATGCATATTACGCATTTTTTAAGGTATTCTAAACACTGATCAGAGACTTTGTCAACCGAATTTTCTTCCCATTGTTTTCAGAAAGATGCTGAGGCCAGCCTCCATGGCCTTTTTCTCGGTTATCCATCCGCATCGATCTCCCCAAATCGTTTTCCCGGATTCTAATTGGATGAGAGGGATTCCCTCCTTTGTCTCCCCTGAATAAGTGATCTCGATGATCTTCCCCCAGCCGAGACATTTGTATTCAGTCTCGCTCCAGGCTTGAACAATATCTCCTATTTTCATTTGCATTAAAACCTCCTTAGCTTATTTTAAGATTGATCTGGCCTGGATGATTTTTTGTTTTTTCTCGAGCCATTTCCCAGGCTTCATTCTTGCTCGTTGCATCGATCTTGAATTTCTTGATTCGAGTATTAATTGCCGAGAAAGCCTCGAAATGAAAAGTTATCAAGGGACCATCGGCTTTCTTTTCGATAGGCTTTGATTTGCTGATGAGATCCCTGATCGTCGGACGAATAGGGAGAACATCGCCGATCAGTTTTCCCTCGAGGATTTCTTGGAGCTCTTTTTCAAATGTAGCCAGCTCCTTTTTCTTTTTCGGAGAAATCTCGGTCCCTGGCGGCAGTTGTTCGATCTCCTCCATGATGCGAGCGTGTTTCATGGACAATTCTTTCGCGCGGCTCTCTTTGAGAGCGTTGAATTTTTCAAGATTTGTCATTTAGCCTCCTTTCCATAGAGGATTTTCTCGCAGTCCTGGCAATAGAAAATCAGCTGGTCATAAAATGCGCGAGCGATCTTGATGATTCCCTGTCGCCGATGGACGCATCGTGATTGAATCAGTTGAATTATTTCCCGATCCCTGGCCTCTTTTGTTTTTTTTATTTTTTTCATTTCCCCTCCTTTAAAATCTCGACTTGGTCTATGCCGACATAATATTTAACTCCATCTTTATCATCTTGAACAGTCAGGCAATTCTCGGCGACAATATACTCTGTGACGACTCCCTTTGATTCATATTTGCCATCCAGATCTGTAAACCAAAATTTGACCTTTTTTCCGAAAAGATTTTGGATTGCTCCAATGGTAGGATTGCTCATTTTTTGCTCCTTTTTTTTAAAAGATTTAATATAAATATAAGGAGAAAATCAGAATAAGTCAATCCCCTGAAAAGACGAGATTTTCCCCCCTCGAAAGACTATACAAAATATAGTATTAGAAAAATGATTAAAGACAAGATATAGATAAAAAGGAGATTATTTTTTTTCAGATTTTTTAAGATGATTTATGATCTATATACCGAATAAGGGCCAAAATAACAAGAGAGATCTCTTTCAGGAATTCTTCATCTTGCTCGACCCGGTCCTCCAATTCCTGAAAAGTTTGATCAGAAAATGGGGCCAATATGGCCATGGCCTCCTGGAGATCAGCCTGGCTCGGAGGATATCGGAGAGGATGAGTCCCGGCGAAAGTATGATTCCTGATCTCTTCATATTCATAGATCGGTTCATCTTTCTCTGGATCATGGCCGACGAGGATTTTATTCTTATGGCCGGCATCGATCCAGTCCAGGAAATTTTCAAGCTCTGATTTATCCGGATCCTTAAAGTCCCAGGGATCCGCTCCGGAATAAGTTTTTCTAAGGCAAAATAAATGAAGCTCATCCTTCCTGGAGTCTAGGTGATCCTGGACTTCCTGATCAGTAGTTAGGCTGGCTGGGATATCTCCTACCTGAAACCTAAAAAGATAATCATTTAAGCCAGAGACAGAAATATAAGCAATCTGCCTATTCTCATCTCTTGGCTTTCTATGATTTAAGGTTATTTCAATCATCTCATTTCTCCTAATTTACCTGGACGCCTACATAATAAAAAGCTGCTATTCCAAAAGTTCCGACTCCTGTGGCGTCAATAGAATATCGATAATTTCCATCTCTATCACAAGGATTCGGTCCAACTTGGCTACCGTATGCGTTGTTCGCTTTTCCAGAAACATAATTAC
>JAGLWV010000264.1 GCA_023133225.1 Candidatus Aminicenantota bacterium
TCAGACAGCGCCCCAGGGTATCTCCAAGGCAGGCATTTCTCAGATGGCCTATATGTGCTGCCTTGTTGGGATTTATATTGGTGTGCTCTATGATGATCTTTTCTTCTTCAGGTGAGAGAGAAGCCTGGCCAAGGGAGTGAAGCCGGAGAGAAAAGAATCGTTTTCTGTCTAGAAAAAAGTTGATATAACCTGGCCCTGCGACTTCAACTCTTTCGACTCCTTCAAGGGAAGGAAGGTGAGTAATGATCTCTTGGGCGAGCTCCCTGGGCTGTCTTTTCATTTTTTTGGCCAGATGGAAAGGAAATGCCAGGGCTAGATCACCCATTTTTTGGTGAGGGGTGTAGCTGATCTCGATCTCTGAGGAGTGAAGGGGATATTTTCCCTTTAATTCCCCGTAAATTTTTTTTTCTAATTTCCGTTTGAATTCAAGCATGTTTGGTTTTTTATTATAGCAGATTTAGACGTATGGACAAGATAAAACTTAAGAGAAAAATTTCATCTTCTTGCGTCATTTTTTAAGGGTGTGAAAAATGATTACTGAAAAGAAAAAAAATAAGAGTTCCATAAAATTTTGGCCGAAATATGAGCGCCCGAGAGAGATTCTCTTAGAGAAAGGTTCTAACCATGTTTCTGATGCGGGATTGATTGCTATTTTGTTGCGTTCCGGCACAAAAGGAAAAGATGCAGTATCCTTAGCCAGAGAGCTTATCAAGCACTTTGGGGGACTGAGAGGATTGTTGTGTACCAAAAAATCAGAACTGGAGAAAATAAAAGGTTTAGGTAGCGCCAAAATAGCTCAGCTTTTAGCTGCCATAGAAATAACCAAACGGCAGCTCAAAGAAGAAATAATAGGGAAAAACTATATAGAAAATGATAAAGATGTTTTGGATTATCTTTCCTTGTCTATGAGAGATCTAAAAGAGGAGCTTTTCAAAGTTGTTTACTTAGACAGAGCCAATAAAATCTTGGAAGTCGAGACTATCGCCAGAGGTACTGTAGATCATGCGTCCATTTATCCCAGAGAAGTAATAAGAAGCGCCATAAATAAAGATGCGAGCGCAGTAATTTTTGTACATAATCATCCCTCTGGATGCAGGGAACCAAGCCAGTTTGATATTGATATAACTAAGAGGCTTATTTCAGCGTGCAAAGCAGTTGACATAAATCCTCTAGATCATATTATAATTTCTCCATATGGCCATATCAGTTTGAAAAGCAAGGGTTTAGTCTAAAATATAATAAATCTCATAATTTATGTAGTTTAACTTTATATTAAATGTAGATAAACTATAATATTAAATAATAATATTGACAATTTATTCTTTTTTATGTATATATTTTCACAGAGCTTGAAAAACAGGCTAAATAGTCTAAGAAAGGTTCAAGATTATGGAAAAAATTAATCTGGAAGTATTGAAAATCCACCTTTGGAAATCTGCGGATATCTTAAGAGGTCATATCGATGCGGCAGACTATAAGAATTATATTTTTGGCTTTCTCTTCTTGAAGAGAATATCTGATGTTTTTAAAGAAGAAGCGGAGAAAATAATAAGTGAAACCGGGGATAAAAAGATTGCGTATGAAGACCGGGATTATCACGACTTTTTTGTCCCTGAAAAGGCCAGCTGGGATCGTCTCAAATCATTAACACATAATATCGGTGAGGCTATTAACAAAGCAAACGATTTATTGGAAGAAGAAAATCCGGAAAGTTTAGAAGGAGTGCTGTCTGCCGTTGATTTTAATGATAAAGATCGTTTGCCTGATCATATTCTTTCTCAATTGATTAATCACTTTTCTAAAATAAGGCTTGGTAATAGGGATTTGGAAAAGCCGGATATCTTGGGTGATGCCTATGAATATCTTATAGCTCAATTTGCTTCCAGCGCTGGGAAAAAAGGCGGGGAATTTTATACGCCTAAGGAGGTTGTTGAGTTATTAGTAAAAATATTGGATCCAAAAGAGGGGATGAGGATCTGTGATCCCGCCTGTGGATCAGGCGGCATGCTGATCCAATCTGTTCAGCATTTAAAAGAAAATAGACAAAATCCTAAAAATGTTTCGCTTTACGGGCAGGAAATAAATGTAGGAACTTGGGCGATTTGTAAGATGAATCTGCTCCTTCATGGCTTAAAAAACGCTCAGATTAAAAGATGCGATACTTTAAGGGAACCTCAATTGCTGTCTCATGGACAGTTGATGCAGTTTGATGTTGTCATTGCCAATCCGCCCTTCTCTTTAAAGAACTGGGGATATGAGAATGCCCAGAATGACCCTTATAAAAGATTCCGATTCGGCATTCCTCCCAAAGGGTATGCAGATTATGCCTTTGTCCAGCATATGCTTGCAACAATCCATCCAAACGGAAAAGTCGGAGTTGTTCTGCCTCATGGTGCATTGTTCCGCGGAGGAGCAGAAGAGAAAGTAAGAAGAGGGATAATTGGAGAAGATTTGCTTGAAGCTGTAATAGGATTACCGCCAAAATTGTTTTATGGAACTGGCATTCCGGCCTGCTTATTCATCTTGAATAAAAATAAGTCCAAAGAAAGAAAAGGAAAAGTGTTCTTTCTTTATGGTGCTAGTGATTATCAAGAAGGGAAGAAGCAGAATAAATTACGGGATGAAGATATTGAAAAGATGATCTTAGCATTCAGAGAATTCCAGACGATAGAGAAATATTGTCATCCTGTATTTGTGAATGAAATTCAGCAAAATGATTTCAATCTTAATATAACCCGCTATATTGACACTACAGAAGAAGAGGAGAAAATCGATATCCAGAAAACCATAAATGAATTGAATGAGTTAAAGAAAGAATTCAAGAAAACAGAGGATAAAGTTCTTAATTATTTGAGAGAGCTGAATTTTAAGGCATAACCATGTTTAAAGGGAAAAAAGAAATAGAAAATGTCCTGATGTCACTTTCTGAACAGCTCGATGCAGAGGGAACCGGACGAATTGAAATGGTTGTTTGCGGAGGTGCTGCTTTGAATATCTTAGAATATGTACAGCGTACGACCAAAGATGTGGATGTTATTGCATTTGTCAATAAAGACGAAGATGGAGCGATTTTTTTTAAAAAAACAAGCCCTCGCAAATCTGAGATTGTGGCTGCAGCCAAAAGAGTGCAGAGAGATTTTAATCTGCCGGAGAATTGGCTTAATACAGGCCCTGCACCGGTTTTGGATTTTGACTTGCCTGAAGGACTTATGAAAAGAGTAGAAACACTGACCTATGGAAAAAGCCTTATCATTCATTTTCTGGGCCGCTATGATCAGATTCATTTTAAGCTTTTTGCCGCCGTTGATCGAGGCCGGCCTGATGTCCATTATCATGACTTAATGGCCCTTGAACCCACAGCTCAAGAACTGGAAGATGCATCACGCTGGAGCATGACCTATGATCCTTCGGATCCGTATAAAGAAGTCCTTAAGGAGTTCCTTTCAAAAATAGGATATAAAGATGTTGCAGAAAGAATTTAGACATTTTTTCTTAGAGAATATTTTAAGTTTTCTCTGGAGGCAGTGGTCTTTTTTGGGGATTGCCGGCGGCGCAAGATCTGAGGACGAATGGGTTATCGATCCTGAAGCTCTCCTCCTATTCTCGATTGAAATATGTAGATATGAGCCCCGGCTTTTTGATGAGGTCCTGGATTGGTTGGCGGTTAATGGGAAATGGATGGATATCCAGCGCCTTCGAGGGATAGTAAAAAGTAAAGATGAAAAAACACAACTTCTGATGAGTGCAGTTGCGAATTTTTTATCCCAGGAGGCCAGATCTTTTAGAAGAAAATGGCAGGCATTGGCAAAATCGAAGGCAGCTGATTTAAGATCTAAGGAGGAAATGCTGTTTAATACCAGGGAAGGAGAACCTTTCCCCAAACCACGAGAAATATCTAAGCCATTTTATGAGTATGGATTTTTACGGGAAAATTTTTCGCTGCGTAAAATGTCAAGGCCTGTGTCTGTTGCAGTAAGAAACAATATACGTTTTTTGCTGAGATCTCTTTTTGGAATTGGCTCTCGATCGGAATGCATCCTTTATCTTCTTACTCATGAAGCCGGCCACCCTGCAGAAGTCGCAGATGCAATTGGAATTTCTGTAAGGGCTATCCAGGATACTTTGATTGAACTCTCAGATTCTGGATTGGTGCTGACGAGAATCAAAGGGAAGCGAAAAATCGAATACTGGCTATCTCAAAGAAGATGGGGAGAGTTTCTTTTGGGAGCGAGTTTAGATGAGGAAAAATTGCCTGTGTGGCTGGATTGGATTTCGCTGTTTTCTGCATTGAATAATGTTTTGGATGTTTTAAACGAAGTTGAACAAGTCATATCAGATTATCTGCGAAGTTCTAAGCTGCGCGAAGCCATGGAAACCATTAGCCTTGAATTTTCAAAGAGCGGACTGGATTTGCCTCCTGTCCCAGGTGAAGAAATTAGCCCAGATATGTACGAGGAAGAATTCCAGAATTTTATTACTAAAGTGTTAAGAACTGGCGGAGAGGGATAGAGAGGCTAGAATGGGGCGAGTAGAGAATCTACGAACCGAAAATAAGTTTAAAAAAACAGAGATTGGTGAAATTCCTGTGGATTGGGAAGTTGTAAAGCTTGCTGAAGTTACTCAAGTTATTATGGGACAATCACCTCCATCTGAAAGTTGTTTTGAATTTATGAATGGCGTTCCTTTTTTTCAGGGAAATGCAGAATTTGGAGATAAGTTTCCTAAAATTCTTAAGTGGTGTAATTCTCCAAGAAAATTGGCTGAAAAAGGAGATATTCTTGTAAGTGTGCGTGCTCCTGTAGGAGATATTAATATTGCTCCTGTAGAATGTTGTATAGGGAGAGGATTGGCAGCTCTACGAGTGATGAAAATTCATAAGGATTATTTGTATTTTGCAATGAATTATTTTAAAGACGCATTAGTAAAAATCGGGCAAGGGAGTACTTTTGAAGCAATAAATAAAAAAGATTTATTTGATCTAAAAATTCCTTTTCCTCCGCTTCCCGAACAAAAAAAGATTGCAGAGATTTTAACATCAGTAGATGATGCCATTGATAAAAAGCGAGAGATCATTGAAAAAACAAAGAAGTTGAAAAAAAGCTTGATGCAGGAATTGCTATCACACGGAATCAGGCATAAAAAATTCAAGAAGACAAAGATTGGCGAGATTCCTATGGATTGGGAAGATTTAAATTTAGATAATATTTCAGAAGAAATATATAGATATCCAACCTATTATAATATTGAATACGTAAAGGAAGGGATTCCAGAGGTTAGAGGAAAGCTGATTAGGCCGAATGGGAAACTTGAAAAAAATCTTTCAAAATATAGGTTTATATCATCCAAAACAGCTTTAAAATTTCCAAGAACATGTCTTAGAGAAGGCGATTTTATTATATCTGTCAGAGGGACCTTAGGAAAAGTGACAATTGTTCCAAAATTTATTGAGGGAGCAAATATTACTGCTAATTTAATGAGAGTTTCCCCAAATAGAAAAAAAATATATCCTTTGTTTTTTCATCAAATACTGCTAAGTGAAAAATTTCAAGAGAATTTAAATAACACCTCATCTAGCACAACAATAAAGACAATTAAAGCTCCTGAACTAAAAAGATTAAGATTTGCTATTCCTCCGCTTCCCGAACAAAAAAAGATTGCAGAGATTTTAACATCGGTGGATGAAGAAATAGAGAAAGAAATTGCACAAAAGGAAAGATTGGATAATATAAAAAAAGGGTTGATGCAGGTTTTGTTAACCGGTAAAATCAGGGTAAAAATATAAAAGGGCCTGTTTGAATGTCAGGGAAAAAATTCAACGAAGACACATTATCCGAAAAGCCTGCTATTGAGCAGCTAAGGCGTCTTGGATACAAATATATCCATGGAGACCAGCTTGACCCTGACCTTAAAGAAGATTGTGAGCGAAAATCCCGAAGAGATGTCATTCTAGAGGAACACCTCAAAAAGTCATTAGCCAAGATCAATCCCCATCTTACAGAGGATTCTATAGATAAAGCCATACGGAAAATCACACATATTCAAGCTGAAAGCACGCTTGAGGCAAACCGAATTTTTCACAATTACCTTATTTCCGGAATTTCCATTGACCAGGACATCGGTGCCAGACGGCAAAAACAAACTGTCAATTTTATAGATTTTGAAAACATCGAGAACAACGAGTTCTTAGCGGTTAATCAATTCTGGGTCAGAAAGCATAGAACCACAGATTGTCCGGATATTGTTATTTTTATTAACGGCCTTCCTGTTGTCGTCATCGAATGCAAAAGCCCGGTCGCAAAAAAAACCGGTGTTCTAAAAGCGCAGAGGCAGCTTATCCGCTATCAGGAAGAGATTCCCCAGCTTTTTTGGACTAACGAGATTCTCATCGGCTGCAATCTCTTTGGAGCCAAATACGGTTGCATTGATGTATCAGAAGAGCAATATCATGAGTGGAAGGATCCGGGTGATAGCAAGTTTCCCGACATGGCTGAACATCCCTCAGTTAAAGAAATGCTGGAGATGGGATTGATTGATGAAAAAGATATAAGCGGCCATCCTCCGATGCAGGAGGTCTTGATTGCAGGGCTTTTGAGAAAGCCAAATTTACTGGATATTATTCAAAATTTTATAGTTTTTGACTACAGCAAAGAAGAGCATAGAATCGTCAAAAAAATCTGCCGCTATCAGCAGTTTTCAGCAGTTAATAAAATAGTCAGATGTGTAAAGAGCGAACCTGATAAAAGAGGAATTATCTGGCACTGGCAGGGTTCGGGCAAGTCACTGATCATGCTTTTTGCCGTTGTGAAATTGAGGCGAGAGCAGGAAAAATTAAAGAATCCAATAATCCTTATTGTTACGGACAGGAAGAAATTGAACAGACAGATTACTGAAACCTTCCGGAATTGCAATTTCCCCAATCCGGTTATGGCAGAGAAAATGCCCCATCTAGAACTCTACGACCTGCTGAGCAGCGAAATCGGAATTACCGTTATGACGACCGTTCAAAAATTCCGCAAGACTCTTGCAAAACCTTTATCCGGAGCTGAAAACATAATCATTCTGACAGACGAGGCGCATAGAACACAGTATGGCTTTTATGCTCTGAACCTAAGAAAAGCATTTCCCAGCGCAAGTCTCTTTGCTTTTACCGGAACTCCGCTTGATAAAAGAGACAGAAATACTTACCGGCATTTCAGTCCTCCAGGCAAAAAATATCTGGACAGATATGATATGCGACAGTCGCTGGAGGATGAAGCTACTGTTCCGGTTAAATATGAAAGCCGGCTGGCCAATCTTCAGGTTGTGGGAGCTTCGATTGACAGGCTGCTCAAAGAGCTCTTTCCCGAAAAATCTCCAAAGGAATTGGCTGAAATAAAAAGACGGTACGCAACAGTAGGTACTATCTTAAGTGCTCCGCGGAGAATAGAGCGAATTGCAATAGATATCGTGAATCATTATGTGGAAAAAATTGAGCCCAATGGACTCAAAGCCCAAATTGTTACTTCAGAACGGAAAACAGCGGTTATGTATAAGAAAGCGATGGATAAGCTTATCGATCCTTCCTGGTCGACAGTTGTAATGACGGTTAATAATGATGATCCTAAAGAATGGAAGGATAAATACCGCCGCACAGCCCAGGAAGAAGACCGGATTACAGGAAAAGATGTTTTTCTCAGTCCGTCGAATCCTCTTAAGTTTCTTATAGTATGTGATAAATTGCTGACAGGATTTGATGCCCCAATTGAGCAGGTTATGTATCTTGACCAGAGAATGAAAGAACATACACTGCTTCAGGCCATTGCCAGGACCAACAGGCCTTATCCAAGGAAACATTTTGGATTGGTTGTGGATTATGTGGGTGTTGGAAAGGAGCTGGTAAAAGCTTTGGCGATCTTTGACAGTGAAGACCTCGTCGGTTTATTCAGCGTGGATGACTGGCACAGGGAAATCTTATCCCTCCAGGATGCTCATCAAAAGGCCATGCAATTATTCAAAACAGTTGAGCGGGAGGCCAATCCTGCGGAAATACTCCAGCAGTGTCTTGAAATCCTTAAACCTGAAGATGTCAGGTCTAAATTTGAAGCTTTATTCCGGGAATTTGCTAAGAGCATGGATATGCTCATGCCTGATCCCAGTGTTGATCGGTTTATTGATGATTTCAAATTTCTGGGGATGATCCGGGAAGGGGCGAGAAATCTTTATCGTGATGAGAGACTAAATCTTGAAAATTGCAGCCGAAAAGTTGAAAAACTCATACATGCTCACATTGTTGACACTGGAATTGAAAAAATCCTGGAACCCATAAAAATCACTGCGCCTGATTTTGAAGAAAAACTAGATATTAAGGGAAGTACGAGAGCCAAGGCGAGCCATATTGAGCAGGCTATACGCGAAACGATTAGTTCCAAGGTAGGGGAAGATCCGCAATTCTACGAATCCTTAGAGGAGAAACTTGAGGCAATTATTGAAGAAGACAGCCAGAGGAGAAAGGATGAGGCGGAATTGTTTAAAGATCTGGTTAAACTGAGTAAACAAGAAAAAAGAAGAGAAGCTCTTGCTGAAGAAAAAGGATTAACGCTTGATGAATTTGCTTTTTATGGATTATTGGAACCATTTAGCGATGAACTTTTCGGTGACAATGATAAAAAAAGATGTCTTTTGACCAGAGACATAGTTGAAGTCATCAGAAATAAAATAGTTGTTGACTGGGTTGAGAAGGAAGATATTCAGAAGGAGATGCGAAGAGAAATGAAAGATCGTTTGAGAGAAATTGGTTTTCCAGATCAAAAGCTGGAATTTTTTACACGGGAAGTTTTGGAATTAGCAAGAGCAAGATTTAAGGATTAGGATGGATTATATTATCTTTGGCACCAGGAGAATAAAATACATAATTAAAAGGGGGAATCGAAAGAAAACTCTGGCCATCAATGTAACCCCTACTTCTCAGGTTATTGTGTTCGTCCCAGGTCATTTGAGCCGGGAGGAAATCAAGATATTCGTCAAAAAGAAAGCCCAGTGGATTCTGGCTAAACAAGAACATTTCAGAACATTAGCCATGCTTTTTCCGGAAAAGGAGTTTGCAAGTGGAGAACAAGTATTGTTACTGGGTCGTAAGTACCGTTTGAAAATAGTGGAGGAAGAAAATTCAAGTGGCCTAAGATTATCTGGAAGAAGGATAATCGTATCTGTAGATCGAAATCTGGATTTAAACAAAAGAAAAGAAATAATTAAAGACGTTATGAAAAAGTGGTATATTGCAAAAGCAACTAAGATTGTCAAACAAAGGGTTAACCGTTATTGTAAGATACTGGACTTGTTTCCAAGGGAGATAATAATAAAAGATCAGAAAAAGCGTTGGGCAAGCTGTTCGAAAGATGGTGCATTAAGATTTAACTGGTGGATCGCAATAGCTCCGATCTCCGTAGTCGATTATGTTGTCGTGCATGAGCTGTGCCATTTAGAGATTAAAGATCACTCCTCTGATTTCTGGAAGCTTGTTTCTATTACGCTGCCTGATTATCAAAAGCGAAGAGATTGGCTGAAGAACAATACAGGTATTTTCAGACTCTAACTTTATTTCGCTTTTTATTCTTTAATTCCCCGTAAATTTTTTTTTCTAACTTCCGTTTGAATTCGAGCATGTTTGGTTTTTTATTATAGCAGATTTAGATGTATGGACAAGACTTGAGTCGATTTTTCTTGCATCGTGAAAAATTATGTGATAGTAAATTAAATTCATAGAAAAGAAATAAAAGATAATGAAAAAGACTCGCCTCAATTCTTCCTTTAAAAAACTTGGAGCTAGAATGGTCGAATTTTTCGGCTGGGAGATGCCGGTCGAATTCAGCGGCATAATTGATGAGCATATGGCTGTCCGCAACAAAGCCGGGCTCTTTGATGTGAGCCATATGGGAGAAATT
>JAGLWV010000265.1 GCA_023133225.1 Candidatus Aminicenantota bacterium
TGATCTGTTTCTCCTGTCTCTCATAATGATATGTGGTTTGTCAAGAAAGAACCTGTTGAGATTGTAACTTAATACAAATTTTTTTATAATAAGCCCCACTTTATACTGAATCCATGAATAAAAACATCAAACCATGAAAAAAAAGAGGAGGACTTCGAATATGCTGATTCCAACACTGATCATGGCTCTTCTTGCCATAATTCTTCTGTTTATAGGCTATTCTAAAGGAGGGGGCCAGCATGTCACTGGTTTAAAGTATGCTTTTAAGATAACAATCCAGATTTTCCCTCTTTTGATATTTGCCTTTATTGTGGCGGGGATGGTTCAGATCCTCATACCCCATGAACTTATATCAAAGTGGATAGGGGAGGGGTCCGGGATGCGTGGAATATTCATCGGGACACTTGCCGGCAGCTTAACACCCGGAGGCCCTTATGTCAGCCTCCCCCTTGCGGCTGGATTTTTAAAGGCAGGAGCCGGATTGGGGACAATGGTTGCTTTTCTTACGGCCTGGTCCTTATGGGCGGTTTCCCGTTTGCCTCTTGAAATCGGGATACTGGGCTGGAAGTTTACACTCATTCGCTTTGTATGTGTTTTTTTCTTTCCTCCGATCGCTGGATTTCTGGCACAAACCTTTTTTTCAAATTTTAAATGAAAGTTTTAATTTTATAACCGAACTTTATTAAAGATTATCCCGTATTTATAGATGAAAGAAGCACTTTTTTTTCGTGAAGGAAATAGGTATCCATAGCCACACACATGGAGCAGGCTGGGTATTGGAGAAAATCCGCGTGTTTTCGAACACCCTGCCTGATCGTTTTTTTGCCATTCCAACAAGAAGGAGGGAGGAAATGAAACATGAAAAATCGATAATGAAATCCTTGATTTTCGCATTCATTCTATTGTTCTTGAGCTCAGGATCAATGCCAGGTGAGGAAAGGATAAGTAACATAGGTTATGAGATATGGGTGGAATTGGATGATGAGAATAAAAAACTTTATGGAAAAGAACATATAACCTGGTTCAACACAACTCAAGATGAAGTTCAAGAGATGTGGTTTCATCTCTATTACAATGCGTTCAAGAATGAGAAAAGCACAGCGATTCAAGAATCTGGGGGGGAGACATTTGGGCCTTTAGGAATAAGTGTTAAAGAAGGAGAATGGGGCTGGATCGATGTTACTGACATTAGGCTGGCTGATGGGACAGATTTAAAACCGACTATGGAGTTTATCACCCGGGATGAACCTGTCCACCCTGGTGATCAGACTGTTATGCGAATAAGATTTCCAGAACCTGTAAAACCAGGTGAAGATGTCCATCTTCAGCTCGAATTTAATTCCAGGATCCCCAGAACCATCCTCCGTTCAGGCTATTACAAGAATTCCTACTTTATCGCTCAGTGGTTTCCCAAGCCCGGTGTTTATGAGGAGGGGAAGGGCTGGAACTGCCATGAGTATCATCTCAACTCAGAGTTTTTTGCCGATTTTGCAGATTTTACCGTTCATATCACTGTTCCTGAATATTTTGTGGTAGGCGCCTCGGGCAAGCAGATAGAAGCTGCACCGGACAAAGCGAATGAAGCAGTTACTTACACCTTCCAGCAGAAAAATATTCACGATTTTGCCTGGACGGCTGACCCTGATTTTATTAAAGTCGAGCGTGATTTTATCGCTGATGAGGAAGTGAGCCGCACAGAGTATAAAGAAATTGCGCGTATACTTCGGCTTCCTGTGGAAGAGGTCAAACTTCCGGATGTCAAGATGATCCTTTTGATAGAGCCAGAGCACAAGGCACAGATTGGCCGCCACTTTAAGGCTTTAAAGGCAGCAATAAAATATTACGGCCTCTGGTATGGTCCTTATCCTTATGAGACTGTGACTATGGTCGATCCCCCTTTTAGAACCGGCAGCGGAGGGATGGAGTATCCAACCTTGTTTACTGCTGGAACGTCTATCTTAGCAAGCAAAAAAGTCCTTTCCCCAGAAATGGTCATTATCCACGAATTCGGACACGGATACTGGTATGGACTTTGTGCCAACAACGAGTTTGAGGAAGCCTGGCTTGATGAAGGAATAAATACTTATTCCACCGGCAAAGTTTCTGCCAAAGCTTATGGAAGGGGTACACTTCCTATATCAATTAACAGAATTCCCCTTTCCTGGTTTTTCAAGCTTCCTGAATATCTCGATCATGAAGCCGATCGAGCTGTTGCGATACACGTCGTAAAACTTGACCCGATTACAGCTTATTCCTGGAAGTTTTTTAACGGAGGGAGCTACGCATTAAACGTTTACATGCGTGCTTCGACCTGTTTAAACACTCTGGAAAGACTGGTGGGAGAAGAAACAATGCTTCGAATTTTACGGACGTTTCATATGTCTTTCCGCTATAAACATCCCCATACTCAGGATTTTGTCGATGTTGTAAACGAAGTTACAGGAAGAGACCTGAGCTGGTTTTTTGAAGAGCTCTTTTATAAAACGTTAAACTTTGACTATGGCGTATCCTCTCTTAAATCCAGAGAGAAAAAGAAGTATGTTCGGGGGATTTTTGACGCTGATGGAAAAAAAGAAGAATATACGGCAAAAAAAATATCTGAAATGGAGAAGAGAGGAAAAAAAATAGACGAAGACAGGCTGTACATCACCGAAGTAAAAGTCAGAAGGTTTGGCGAATCCAGGGTAAGGGGAGATGTTACCATTAAACTGAAGGTAGTCTTTGAGGACGGTGGGGAAGAGATAAGGTTCTGGAGAGGACAGGAAAGATGGAAAAAATTTACTTTTGAAAAACCTTCAAAGGTGAAGTATGCCCAGGTCGATCCGGACAACATCTGGCTTATCGACTCCAACCTGGCCAATAACAGCCTCAAGAGAAAGTCCTCCAAAAAAGGCATACTGAAGCTGACAACTCAACTTCTTGGCTTCATACAGAATTATCTGCATTTCCTTGGCACACTGACTTAAGGGAAGGAGGGAACAATGGTTATCTTAAGAGTTTTTGAACAGGGATTTCGAACTGCAAACAGAAGATTGAGAATGACGGTTTACCTGTGGCTCGTAAATTTCATATTCTCAGTTTTGATCGTTACTCCGATCTATTTTTTAATCAATAGAGAATATTCCCGTTCTCTGGCAGCAGAACAAATGACAGGAGGTATGGACCTTCTTTGGCTTGGCGATATCATCTATAAATATCAAGATATCTTTCCGGCACTGGTGGGATGGTTTCTCATACCTGGAATTCTTTTTGCGCTGCTTTCCATTTACTTGAACGGAGGTATAATCGGCAGGATCGTTGCTCAAAATGAGAAAATGAGCCTGGCGAATTTCTTTGGTGACTGCGGTAGGTATTTTTTCAGGTTTTTCAGGGTTTTTTTGATCACACTTCTTGGATATTTGATAGTTTTTGGAGTGATTTTCAGTATTGTTTCGGCATTGTTTAAAATCTGGACAAAAAATGCTTCCTCTGAGTGGCCGCTGATTTTTTCATCCAACATTAAATTCCTGGTTTTGGTTCTCTTGTTTTCCATAGTCAGGATGTTTTTTGATTATGTAAGGGTCAGGCTTGTTGTGGAGAACAGCAAGAAGGCGGTAAGAGCGACACTTTCAAATTTCTCTTTTATCGGAAAGCGCATTTTCAAGGCCTGGGCACTTTATCTTTTGGTGGGCCTGGTCACAGTCATTTTAGCAGTGATTTATCTCGCTGTATACCAGCTCTTGCCAAAGCTGGGTTTTATGCTGGTTGTGGCCTTTATCTGGCAGCAGGCCTATATGTTCTCCAAGATGTGGACGAAGATACTGTTTTTTTCCACCGAATACCATTTTATCCAAGCTCATAAACCCTCATTGCCTTGATTGGGGCCAGATAGTTATTCTATTGCTTTTTGAGTTTTTTTATTTATCAAGGGAACCTTTTTTTGCCAGATAAGACTAAAGTTTGCTTCTTATCTCATCCAAGATTTTTTTGGAGGCTGGAACCATCTCGAAGAACTTCTCAAGGATTTCACAGGGGTAATCGCTGCAGTGGGCACAATTCAAAACGCCTTTTTCCATGCCACACTTTCTTATTTCGCAAACTCTGGTGTGATTAAAAACGACCTCGCCTCTGGACAGGCATCCGTTACAATTGATATCCTCTGGTTTAATGTCTGTATTGTATTCCTTTGACCAGAGTTCTGCGACTTCAGCCCGCTTTTTGTCATCGTCAGCTTGTGTCGCTTGGAATGCTCTACACTCATGGCAGAGCAGGCCGCAGTAAGCTGTCATTTTATCCATATATTTTCTCCTTCAATTAAAATTCGCATCAATAAAGCGAATATCTTTATTTTAGAATCAACGCTAGAGAGTAGAAAAAAATCACCTCAAAAGGCTATTTTCAAGCGCATTTAATTTTTATATCATATTAACGGATTTTTTACATTTTTTGTTTTGGGAATAATTTTGCGGGACTTTTTAAATGGAGGAAGGAATGAGATTAAATATATTTATAGTAACATTTATTGTTATTTTACTATTTTCCGCCTGTAAATACGAACAAAGGATCACCGCTCCAGACGAGTTAGTCGGTGTGTGGAAAACCATGGAACCTAAATATGCGGGAAGTTTTTTCGAGTTTACAGAAAAGAAAATCATCATTGGAACCGCCGAGGGGGAGAAAACTTCAAGTGTTATTAAGACTGTAGGAAAAAAGGCTATCGGCTCAGAAGAAAATATTTTATATACAATACATTATGGGAATAGTGAGGAGGAAAATATCACGCTCTCCATTCTCTACAATCCTGCAAATAATGGAACGATCAGATTTCAGAATCAAGATCGAATCGTTTGGACAAAGGAAAAATTTTGATTGGAATTGAGTGTGCTTTGATCGAGTTTTTGACTTATATTTATTCCTGTGCTACAAGATTTTTGTCAGGGAATCAAAAGGACGTGTTCATGTACAGAAGTACAGGATGGGGAGTAAGAATAGTGCAGTAATATTTCAGATCAATAGAGAAGAAAATCCCTATTCCCAAGGAGGTCACATGGGAAAAAAAATAAAACGCCAGAAATTCCCTCTTCTCAATAAATCGATCCAGTATAAATTTTTAGCGATTGTTGTCATTTATGGTACGATCATTGCAATTTCTATGGCAACTGCTCTGTTCCTGCCAGACATTATTGCTATGAATAACGAAAATCTGAGCCAGGAAATGCGAACAGCTGCAGCCCAAAGGACCATTGCCTTCCATACAAGAGTATGGCCCTCTCTTATTACTCTAGTGTGTATTTTTGCTCTTCATTCATTCCGCGTTTTGCTGCGGATATTTGGCCCAATGTATAGATTTCGTGTGACTTTTTCCGAAATTAGCAAGGGGAATATCGCCCTTCGAGTGAAACTAAGAAAGAAGGATTACCTTAAAGAGGAAGCTGAAAAGCTCAATGAGATGTTGGACGTACTTAGAGAAAAATGGGGAAGCGTACAAGCCTATAATCAGGAGGCGCTTGAATCATTGAGCGTTCTAGAGCAGACATCTAAGAAAGGAAGTGAGGACATTGAAGATCATCAGAAACTTCTTGAGGAGCACAGAACGATTCTGGAAGAAGTTATGAGTCAGACTCGGTATTTTCGATTGAGTGATGAGGTGAAAGAGCAACAGGCCGCTGCCCCACAGGGTGAGTAAATGATCCAACCTCAGAGTTCACATTCCTTTGGGATTGATTCTTTGGAGGCACTGAATCGGCGGCCAAAAACGGCAGCAAACAAGATAATCAAACCGTATTAAAAAGCGAGGCATAGACATGCATGTAAGAATACATATCCAAAAGCGTGACCGCACGGTCTTCTGTATTGTTCCAAACTTAAGCTACAAGAGGAAAAAATGGCACCGTGTGGCCTTCACTCTGATCGAATTACTCATTGTATTAGCTATAATCGCCACACTCATGGGTGTTGGGATGCCACTGTATCAAAATCAACTCGAAAGAGCGAGGATCATGGTTGCTATTTCGGACATTCAAACGATGCAAGAGAGGATTAAAGACTTTTTATTCGAGGAAAGGAGGCTGCCTGACACCCTTACTGAGGTGCCAGGGGCAAAACGTACGGATCCCTGGGGAAATCCATACGAATACTTGAATATCGAAGGGGGAGGTAAAGAGGCCAAAGGAAAGGCGAGGCTGGACAAGTTTAATGTTCCGATAAATACCGACTATGATCTATACACTAAAGGAAGAGACGGAGAGAGTAAGAAACCTCTCATGAACAAGGCGAGCTGGGATGACATCCTCCGCGCCAATAATGGCGCATTCGTAGGTGTGGCTTCAGAGTTTTAATATGGATTCCGGAACATGAAGTTTGAAAAAACGTTTCTCCGCAGCAAAGTGGCTCAGCGAATATTTTTGCTGTTCGTCATCTGTGCTCTTATTCCCATGGTCTCGCTGGCAGTCCTGTCATTTGGCGGGGTCATAGGACAACTCAAGAAACAGAGCGAGGACCGGCTTTGGGAAAAGAGCAAGGAGTGGGATAATTCTATCACAAAAGGGCTAATGCTTCGTGAGAATGAGATGAGGATGTTTGCCTTACTCCTTAATACAAGCTCGAACTTCTCTTTAAATGCGATCTCTCAAGAATTCAGGACACATCTAGAAGATTCGTTTAAGGCTATAATACGCATCCCTGATAAAGGTGAGAGTATCCCTGTATTGGGTGAGATTCATGTTGAACCCAATCTTACACCGGAAGATAAGCAGTCAATTTTTTCAGGCAGAACTATGATATTAACAGAGAATCAAGAGGGTAGTTTTTCGCACATGTTTATGGCTCTTGCCATTACTATTGAAAACCGCAGAAAAGAAATTCTGCTGGCTGAAATTGACTCCAAATATCTTTTGTTTATGGGCGTTGAGAAATTCTATGGTGATGATGGGACACCATTGACAGCCGGGAGTGTGCTTTGCGTTCTGGATTCTGAGAACAACCTCCTCTATTCATCTCTCCCGTCTCCGGTATCATTCCCTGAGGACGCAATGCGTAATAATCCAGCAACCGGTCGGTTTAAGTGGTTATACGAGGGAAAAGAATACTGGGCAGGGTACAAGTTGCTTTTCCTTGAGAGCAAGTTTTATTCATCGAACTGGACAGTTGTAGTGAGCGAGTCGAGAAGATTCGTGAATAGATTTTTGATGAAGAATTTTATAATATTATTTATAGGTGTTGTTCTTATGTCTCTGTGGGTGGTGTTGCTCCTGAGCATCAGCCAGATAAGGAAGAGCCTGATCCCGCTCGAAAGGCTTAGGGAAGGAACACAGCGCATTGCCAGAAGAGAGTTTGACAGCCGGGTTGAAGTGGAAAGTCGTGATGAATTTGGAGAGCTTGCAGGATCTTTCAACACAATGGCAGGTCAGTTGGGAAGACAGTTCAAGGCCCTGACCACGATGGGAGAAATCGACCGCGCCATTCTTTCAGCGTTGAATACCGAGAAAATCGCGAATACAGTAATCACCCGGATGCGCGAGCTTTTTTCCTGTAACGGAGTAAGCGTGACCGTTTTTGATTCAGACAATGGGAGTACAGGCCGGGTTTATATCGGGGAAAGCAGATTATATAAGGGAAGACAAACGAGGGAGATTGAACTTCAGTCCCATCATAAACAAATGCTCCATGATAATAAAGAAACATTACTCCTTAATCCGGATAAAGATCCCCCTCCTTATCTTGCCTCCCTTGTTAAGCGGGGCAGTCGGTCATTTCTCGTCCTGCCCATCTTCCTGAAAAAAGAATTGAGAGGAATAGTCAGTCTCGGTTTTTCCAATTCCCCTCACCTGGATCAAGAAGCCCTGGATCAATCCCGCCAGTTGGCTAACCAGGTTGCAGTGGCCCTCTCTAATGCCCAACTGATCGAGGATTTGAACAAGCTCAACTGGGGGACGCTGAGAGCATTAGCTCGGGCCATCGATGCCAAATCTCCCTGGACGGCCGGACACTCTGAAAGGGGCACACAAATAGCTTTAAAGATCGGGAAGAAATTAGGGCTCAGCAAAGATGAAATAGATACTTTGAACCGAGGAGCGCTGCTCCACGACATTGGCAAGATCGGCATAGGGCCCGAAATTCTTGACAAAGAAGGGAAGCTGACCAAAAAAGAGATAAAACTCATGAACGAACACCCTCGCTTGGGAGCCACTATACTTTCACCCATTGCTGCCTATGCTGAAGTCATCCCTATAGTCTTACAGCATCATGAACATTTTAATGGCACTGGATATCCGGATGGCCTTGCTGGAGAGAACATTTGCCTGGGAGCCCGCATCCTTGCCATAGCTGACCGTTTTGAAGCCCTGACTGCGGATCGTCCATACCGGAAAGCCCTTGACCATAAGATAGCTGTTGAATACATAAAGGAGAAAGAGGGGATCGAGTTTGACCCGGAGATTGTGCAGGCCTTCTTGGAGGTCATGGGGCAGGATAAGTGAGTTTAATGATTAAACAACTCAGACATTACAAATTGTATAAACACATATTGTCGAAAAAATTCACATAACCCGAGAAAACAGGAAGGATTCAGATGAAAAGAAAAATAATTTTAGTAGCATTCATCACGCTTGCAGTATTTTCCGCAAACGGATGTGGGGAAAAGGGCACTATTCCAGATGAGTTGATAGGAGAGTGGCAGACCACAGAGCCAAAGTATGAGGGGTGCTATTTCGAAGTGACGAAGCTCACTGTTGCTTTTAAACCCAAAGATGCAGAGATCTACTCCAACATTATTACCAATGTCAAAAGAGAGGAAGATCCCAACGAAGAGCATATTTTATACACAATCTTCTACAAGGATGAAAGTGGAAAGATATACCAATTATCCCTCTATTATTATCCAGAAATCAATGGTGCGGTCAGATTCAAGAATCAAACTGAAATCGTTTGGATAAGAAAGAGACCTTATTAAGGTTAGAAAAAATCACCTCTAAAATCACCCTTAAAGGCTATTTCCTTAGCTATTAAATTGGATTAAAATTATTGTTCTTGGAAATACTCAATGTATAAAGAAAGCAATGAATTAGGCCTCCTATTTCAAGCCATCCCCTAACCCCAAAAAGCTGCAGTTTCCCTATGAAACAGTGGAAACTGCAGCCCCTCCCTCCTTTAAAACCTCAAGGTGAAGACGGTTTTAACATCCGGCTCTGAATAAACACCGATCCCCCCTTTAAACAAACGCATGATCTGCCTCGATAGACTGAGTCCGATACCCGAGCCACCTTCTTTTGTCGAAAAAAAGGGAATAAAAATCTTCTCCAGGTTTTCTTCTGAAATTCCAGGACCATTATCTGTAACCTGAATAATGGTCCTTCCCCTTTCATTGAGTAATGCCGCTAATTCGATTTTGGCATTTTGCTTCCCCTCCACTGCCTGAAAAGCGTTCAGCAGGAGATTGATCAGAACCTGTTCGATGAGTTCAGGATCAGCTGATAATTCAAGAGTTTCTGGCTCTATGCAAACCTCAAAGCTGGCACCTGTCTCATTGATATTGGACTGCATGAGTTGCTCGGCTCGTGAGAAGAGTTCGTTTACCGGAAATATTTGAAATTTGGGCTTTGGGATCAAAGTGAGATTTCGATAGGCATCGACAAAATGCAGCAGACCATGACTTCTTTTTTGAATTGTCTGAAGGGCCTGTTGAATGTCACTCAAAGTTTCGGAGTTTGGCTTTTTGCTTGTTTTTTCCTTTTCATAATATTCTCCCACCATGGTATTGATCGTAGATGTAAGGGAAGCTATAGGAGTAATGGAGTTCATTATTTCGTGGGTCAAAACGCGGATGAGCTTTTGCCATGCTTCTAACTCTTTTTCTTCCAGTTCACGGTGGATATTCTGGAGGGAAACCAGAGTGAAATTTTCTCCCCTCAATTTGAATTCTGTGGCGTAGAGGGATAGATACAGCATCTCGTTATTATCCTCGACTTTAACCAGAGCATTTTCTCTGGGCTTCAACTGGAACAGTTTATTCACTAACAGCTTGCTCAATGACTCAAGTGATTTTATATTCTTAAGCCGCGTGACTTTCAATAATCGCTTTGCAGCAGTATTGATAAGCTCTACGTCGCCGTTCGGCTTAAAAGCGATTAGTCCAATACCCACATGCTGGACCACGGTCTGTAAATATCGATAATGTTCTTCTTTTTCTCCTCTTGTTTTTCGGAATGCATTCGATACTTCGGTAAATGCGTTTTTTAAGGCATCAAAGGATGAGCCAAGGCCGCTCTCTTTATAGGACTGGGTAAAGTCTCCGTATTTAATGGATTGAAGGAAGCGGACCAGATTCCTATTCGTCTTTTCCACGTAATAGATGAGGGCATAGAGTTGATAGAAAATGATAATTCCGGCGATAAAGGTGGCAGAGTATAGAGTCGTTTGAAAGAGAAGGTAGAAAAAAATGCAGAGAGTTACAGCCAGGAATAAGACACGAATGACACAATTCAAGCGAAAATGCTTATAGACCATATTTTTCCAATCTGCGGTATAAAGCAGTTCTTGATAGTCCTAGTTCTCTTGATGCATGACTGATGTTACCTTTATGTTTACTGATGGCTTTGCCGATCACCAGTCTCTCAATTTCTTCCAGGTTATAGTTGTCAAAAAACAGGGCGTCCTCTTTTGTCTCTCTAGCTAAAAGGAAGAAATCCGGGGGCTGGAGAACCTTGGAATCACTCATGATAACAGCCCGTTCTAGAGCGTGCTGAAGCTCTCTCACGTTCCCGGGCCAATGGTATTTTTCCAGTTTTTTCATAGCTGCTGCACTCACTCTTTTAAGGGATTTATGGTACTTTTTACAGTATATTTTAAGAAAATGATCTACCAGCAGAGGAGTATCTTCAGGCCGTTCCCGAAGTGACGGCATGTGAATCTCAACTGTATTGATCCGGTAGAGAAGGTCCTGGCGGAAATTGTTTTGTGCTACCCTTTCATGAATAGGTATGTTGGTGGCGCAGATGAGGCGGACATCGATATCCAGGGGTTTATTGGAGCCTAAACGGGTAACTGTTTGGTTTTCCAGGACTGTGAGTAATTTAGCCTGTAAAGGTAAAGAAAGGTTGCCGATTTCATCGAGGAAAAGAGTGCCTCCTGAAGCGATCTCAAATCGTCCGGCCCGATTATCCTTTGCATCTGTAAAGGCGCCTTTAACATGACCGAACAGCTCACTCTCAAAAAGTGTTTCGCTAATTGCTCCCATATCAACACTGATAAAAACCTCATCGGCCCGGGGTGATTGACGATGAAATTCACGAGCGACTAATTCTTTTCCTGTCCCGTTTTCACCCAGGATCAACACCTTAGCATCTGTTTGAGCGACTTTTTGAATGGTTGCGAACACCGATTGCATGGCTTGACTTCTGCCGATGAAGTTGTGAAAGGGTTGGTCGAGGTCAGCACTGAGCTGTTTCTGTCGCAGGCGGAGGTTATCTGCTTCTATCCGTGATCTTCGCAAATGAATGGCTGCTGAAACAGTGGCAAGGAGCTTTTCGTTTTGCCAGGGCTTGAGAATAAAATCCATAGCACCCTCTTTAATGGCACGAACAGCCATTGCTACATCACCGTAAGCTGTTATGAGAACCACGACCATTGAGGGATCGGTTTCCTGAATTTTGTTAAGCCATTCAAAGCCTTCCTGTCCGGAGCTTGCACCCTTGGCAAAGTTCATATCCAAGAGGATAACATCGTATGTTTCATTTTTGAGAAGTGTAGGAATCTTTTCCGAATTTTTTTCTGTATGGATTTGAGCGAAGTGTTGTTTGAGAAACAGACGTGCTGCATGAAGAATATCTTCATCATCATCTACTATAAGGATATTTCCGATTTTTTTGTCCATAAGGCTTCCTTCATTTATTCAGATTTCGGTTATTATACCAAAAGCCTCTTCCAAAATCTTCATTGGGTGTTGGGATATCTACATATGCAAAATACATGCCTACTCAGTATTATCCCT
>JAGLWV010000266.1 GCA_023133225.1 Candidatus Aminicenantota bacterium
AAAAAAAACTAATCCTTTTTGCCTCCTTCTGCGTATTAATAATAGTGGCACATTTATTGCAGTTAAACAGGTCCAGTCATCATGAAGGATTTCTCAATTGGACTGGAAAGGAACAATCCATTAAAATACTTTGAGGAACATATTATGTGCGGAGGATGATATGGGAATGGACCGAAAAATAAAAAAAAAGAAATGGCCTCCTAAAAGGATTGCCGGGCTTGCGGCAGTAGTAATATTTATCGGATTAGTGATTTATGTATTTCTTTTCAAATTCAGTAAGTCCACATTAAACGTCAAAAAGGAAAGGATAACTGTTTCCACGGTTACAGAAGGACCTTTTCAAGAATTTATCCCTATTATCGGGAATGTTCTTCCGATTGACACAGTTTTTATTGATGCGGATGAGGGAGGAAGAGTAGAAAATATTTTTGTTAGGGCTGGAACTATAGTAGAAAAAGGAGATCCAATCCTGGAACTGGCCAATACAGATTTACTCCTCACGATCATGTGGAGAGAAGCCGAGCTCTTTCAGCAGACGGATAACCTGCGCAGAACACGTCTTTCCTTGGAACAGTACCGCCTTCAGTTAAACCAGGAGCTTACTCAAATCGACAATTTGCTGCTCCAGCAACAACGCACATACGAACGCTACAAAGAATTGAGGAAAGATAGCCTGATCTCAGAGCATGAGTATGAACTTGCAAAAGACCAGTATGAATATTTGGTCAAACGGAAAGAACTGACGATTGAAAGCCAGAGAAATGAAATGAAATTTAGAACGACTCAGATAGATGCGTTGGTAGCCCAGTTGAAGCGAATGGAGAGTAATCTTGAGGTGGCACAAGAAAAGCTTGGGAATTTGACCATCCGAGCGCGTGTTAGCGGTCACCTGACATCTCTGGATGTAGAACTCGGTCAATCCAAAGCCCCGGGTCAACGCCTGGGGCAGATTGATGTCCTGAGTGGCTTCAGAGTCAGAGCCAGTATCGATCAGCATTATATAACCCGTGTTGAGGTCGGAAGGACAGGTCAGTTCCCTTACGCCGATCATTCCTATAAACTGGAAGTCAAAAAGATTTATCCTGAAGTTCGAGATGGAAGATTCGACGTCGACATGGAGTTTACGGAGAAAGAACCTGAGGGAATAAGACGAGGATTAACTCTTCACATCCGGCTGGAATTGGGAGATATTTCTGAAGCCTTACTCTTATCAAAAGGGGGCTTTTATTCTTCAACCGGTGGAAACTGGGTTTATGTACTGGATGATTCGGAAAGTGTAGCAACAAAAAGGAGCATTAGGCTGAACAGACAAAATACCGAAGTTTATGAGGTGCTCAGCGGGCTAAGCCCGGGTGAGAAAGTGATCACTTCATCGTATGAGAGCTTCGGCAAGATGGAGAGATTAATTTTGCAATGACCTTAAGACAGGTCAATGGATTGATTTTTCAAAAAAAATATATAAAAACATCAAAAATAAAAAAGCTAAGAGCTGATCGCTGCAAGCTTAAAGCTTAGTACAGGAGGAAAAATATGATTAAAAGCAAAAATCTGAAGAAAATCTACACAACAGAAGATGTAGAGACCACTGCGTTAGACAATGTCAACCTTGAGATCAAGTCAGGAGAATATGTCGCCATTATGGGCCCTTCAGGTTGTGGTAAGTCAACTTTGCTGAATATTCTCGGCATGCTTGATAAGCCTTCCGGCGGCCAATATTTTTTTCTTGATGAGGAAGTGTCTAAACATTCTGAAAGGCAGCGTGCTCATTTGCGGAAGGAAAACATCGGCTTTGTCTTTCAGAGTTTTAACCTTATTGATGAATTAACCGTTTTCGAAAATGTTGAGTTGCCTCTCCTTTATCTCGGCTATTCTTCAGCTGAGCGCAAAGAAAGAGTCAGTGAAGTCCTGGAACAGATGGAGATTATGCCCCGTAAAAACCATTTCCCGCAGCAGCTTTCCGGTGGACAACAGCAGCGCGTTGCTGTAGGCAGAGCGGTAATCTCCAAACCGAAGCTCATTCTGGCTGATGAGCCAACAGGAAATCTCGATTCTGCCCATGGTGAGGAAGTGATGAAACTACTGGATGAGCTGCATGAGTCAGGAACAACCATCGTCATGGTAACACATTCGCCTGCCTACGCAGAATACAGCAATCGCATCATCCACCTCTTTGACGGACATATTGTATCTGAAAACATCCAGAAAGAATTAAAGATATAAAAACACACTATCAGGAATTGTTTAAAATCCATGTGAGTTATAAGTGGAGGAAGTCGTGCAATTGAAAGAAATCTTGCAGAAGATGGTTAATGATAAAGCGCCGGTCCTGCTGAGTGATAACCATCAGGATTGGGAAGCCATTTCCCTTCTTAAAAGCCTTTCAGAGCCTCTATTAAAAAGGCAAGTTTATCTCCAGCCAGGAATGTATATTGCAGAGATCAATGATGGAGGTTACCTCGGTCGTGTCTTATACAAAGTGAAACGTAAGGTGTAGAAGCTGCGTGTATATAATGGAAAATTCTCGCCTATTTTGATTTTTTGTGAATAA
>JAGLWV010000267.1 GCA_023133225.1 Candidatus Aminicenantota bacterium
TCTTGAATGAAAGAGCGTTAGTGAAGCCTAAGGATGTCCCCCTGGTCCCCGATAACACGATAAGAGGAGTTTTATCATGATTAAAATGAAAGACATCACAAAATTTTATTCAAGCGGTTTTATCAAAACTTTTGTTTTGCGAGATATCAATCTTGATGTCGAGGAGGGCGAATTTTTGACTATCATGGGTCCCTCTGGAGCAGGAAAGTCAACCCTTCTCCACATCCTCGGAATGCTGGATACTCCTTCGAGCGGCGAATACTATTTCCATGGTGAGAAAGCTCATAAACTGAACGAAAGGCATCTCTCAGAACTCCACAAGAACTATATTGGTTTTGTGTTTCAGAGTTATCACCTCTTGGATGATTTAACCGTATACGAGAATCTTGAAACTCCGCTTCTCTATAAGAAGGTAAAAGGTTCTGAACGAAAAGGCAAAGTCTGTGACATGCTCGACACGTTCCAGATAGTAGCCAAAAAAAGCCTTTTCCCCAATCAATTATCCGGGGGACAGCAGCAGAAAGTCGCGGTAGCCAGAGCCCTTATCACAAATCCTAAGCTCATTCTTGCAGATGAACCTACGGGCAATTTAAATTCCCAGGAAGGCAAGGAAGTCATGAAGTTACTAAAAGAATTGAACAAAAACGGGACTACGATTATTCAGGTCACCCATTCTAAAGAAAAAGCAGCCTACGGCGACAGAATAATCAATCTTTTGGATGGATGGATCGTCGATGAAAAATCTGCTAAGTAGGAGGAAAAAATGATTCGACGTAGAAAAAGCATTGTCGTTTTTTTGACTCTGTTTATGGTTAATCAAATCTGGGCGCAGCAGAAAGTGAAATCTTTATCTCTTGAAGATTGTATCTTGAGAGCAATGAAGGACAACCTTAATGTTGCAGTTCAGGAATTGAATCCTGAACTTGCTGATATTTCTATCTCCCAGGCAAGAGAGAAATTCCTGCCCAGCCTTTATATTGATTATGGAACACGAAACACAGAATCTGCATCCTTTTCTTTTATTGAGGCCGGAGTGGAAGTCAAATCTGAGCGTAACGATTATTCTGTTTATCTGTCTCAACTCATACCGGCAGGGGGAAGTTTTAATGTTTCTCTTTCTTCAGACAGAAACGAGTCGAATCAAAAATTCTTAACGGTAAATCCCCGTTACAGCACCATCCTTCAGTTTAATTTCTCCCAACCGCTTCTCAAGGACTTTGGTTTTAAGATAAGCAGCAAGGATATCATTGTAGCTAAAAACAACAGGGATATTTCTGAAAATCAGTTCAAAAGAATTCTTATGGATACAATTTATAATGTGGAGAGTGCTTACTGGGATTTAACGTTCAGTATCGAAAATCTCAAGGTGATGAGGGAATCCTTAAAACTGGCAAAGGACCTTTTGGCCAAAAATAAGAGAGAGGTTGAAGTGGGTACTTTAGCACCTATAGAAATCTTGAGCGCAGAGGCCGAAGTGGCAACACGCGAGGCAGATATTCTTCAGGCAGAATCCATGGTCAAGAACAGCGAAGATCGTCTGAAAACAACCATCAACATTTCTGCCCGTGAAGATGATGTCGGAGTGGAAATTATTCCAGTTGATAAGCCCAAGTATGAAAAAAGAGAGATAAGCCTGGAGGAGGCTCTTGTCACAGCTATTGAAAACAGACCGGATTTGCAGGCGACCAGAGTTGATCTAAAGAGCAAAGAGATAAATCTGAGCTATGCTAAAAATCAGCTTCTTCCAGATTTGCGTCTCAACGCCTCTTACTGGAGCCCCGGGTTATCGGGAACTCAAATTCAATATGATCCTTTAAATCCTTTTGGAGATCCGATAGGTACGATTCCTGGAACGTCCTCTGCTGCCATGAAGGATGCATTCAACTTTAGATACAAAAATTGGGCGTTGAGGCTTTCTCTGACTATTCCTCTTAACTCCTTCATCTACCGTGCCCAGCATGCCCG
>JAGLWV010000268.1 GCA_023133225.1 Candidatus Aminicenantota bacterium
AAATCTCTGCCTACGCGGGAATGACAGATATGATGAGCCGAGGGAGGGAATGACAGATGTGATGAACCTGCCTCCTTTTTACGTCCCCTGGCATTTTGTTTTCAAATTCAATAGTATATCTTTATTCTAAACAAAGCGATGCAGCAAGATTGGATTTTATATCATCAGAATCCAGAATATTCTCTTTTTTAAAGCTGGCATGGGCTCTTTTATAAAACTGACATGGGTATAAAGTTGACATGGGGAATGTTGCTTCAAATGTGAAGGAGGTAGAACAATGGGTAAAGATTATGGTAAAGGTTTGTATTCTCCCAAGTTAATGAAAGAGATTAGGAGCAGGTTTTTATATGTCGATAGGGATCCTTATTCAGGGAAACGGATTTACCTCGAAGCCGCTTCAGGCTCGCTAAGACCAAGATCAGTAATCGAAGCGATGGCAAAAGAAACATGCCTTCCTGATCAGCAAGGAAGAGCGAATCCTGGATCCGCTCACTCAGTTGAGGTTACTGCAAAAGGGATTGAGGATCTCATGATCTTTTTTGGAGCGAAGTCCGGGCAAACCATACCAGGCTGGAGCAGCAGCCACGTGATATATCGCATTACAAACGCGGTTCTCTCCTCCATCCCAGGAACAAACGTTGTGACAACTGGACTAGACCACGCTTCAGTCCGTAGTGCAGTCACGCAGTTTGCCGGGAAGTACGGGAAAGAAGAGCGTATTGCCGAACCCAATCGAGAAACAGGCTCAATCGAGCTGGGTACAATTTATGAAAAAATTGATAAGGATACCTGTTTTCTCGCTGTCATACACACTTCTAACGTCACCGGTGAAGTATATGATGTCAAAACAATTGCCCAAGAGGCAAGGAAGATAAAGCCTGATTTGTATATCATGGTTGATGGCGTCCAATACTCGCCATCTGATCTCATCGACGTTGAAGAAATAGGAGCAGATGCCTATGTTTTTGCCCCTTACAAAAACTATGGCGTCAAGGGATGTGGATATGCTCACGTTTCAGATAGATTGGCGAAGCTCCCACATTGGAAGTATATTTTTAAGCCTGAAACGAGTTGGGACCTGGGCGGTGTAGAGCATCAATCTTATGCGGCCTGGTCAGCAGTTGTAGACTATCTGTGCTGGCTAGGCGGGCATTTTACAGATTCTGCTGATCGGCGCGCACAGGTTGTGGCTGCCATGCAGAGTATAAAGGCACATTCGACAGGCCTTTTATCTACGCTCATGTATGGTACAGACAAAATGGCTGGCTTCAAGGAAATGAAGCATGTTACCGTTTATGGGATGGAAGAGGATCTGTCAAGCCGCGCGTGTCTTGTCGGATTTAACCTAGAAGGGATTGAATCAACCAAAGGATGCGAACTTTACAGGGAAAAGCAGATCAGACTCCATGCCCCGGGGCAAGATCCGTTTTTCGCGGCTATGTTGAAACAGCTTAGCATATCAAGCTTTATCAGATTGTCAGCGTGTCATTATAATACACCGGAGGAGATAGAGCTGTTTCTCAAAGCCACAGAGATTTTCGCATAAAGAACATAAAATATGGGGAGGTGGATGATGTTTTGCAGGGGAATTCTCATTTTCGCAATGCTTTTTGTAATAGCAGGGAGTGTATACGCTCAGAGTCCCGAACCAGGGATGCTTTTCCTGTATCCTGAGCGTATCATATTGAAGGACGGCGGCTTTTTCAACGCCGAACGGGGGATGATGTTTGTGCCCGTAAACCGGTCTAAGACAAACAGCACTGTGATTGCGGTTGAGGTGTACCGTTTCAAGAGGTCTGAGAAAGCCAATCCTAAGACACCGCCCATTTTCTATCTGCATGGAGGACCGAGTTTTGGAGGGTTGGAAAGACCCCTTGAGAGGCTTGGCGCTTTTGAGGAGCAGTGGCTTCCTTTTCTGGACATTTCAGATGTGGTTGTGGTGAGTCAGCGCGGGATCGGACCGTCAAAGCCTACGACGATTATCGAGACGACCACTGAACCTCTGCCTCCGGATCAACCGTATGATGATGAAAAAGCGGTTTCGGAATTTCAGCAGGTTCTTGCGAGGGAAAAAGCGATTTGGGAAGAACTGGGTCTCGATTTGAGCGGCTTTACTGTCATCGAAGCGGCAGCGGATGTCAATGATGTTCGAAAAGCGTTGGGATACAAAAAGGTCATCATATGGGGCGGCAGTTTTGGCTCACACTGGGGTATGGTGCTTATGCGCACCTATCCTCAAATCGTAGAACGTGCGATTTTTCGCGGTATGGAAGGTCCAAACCACACCTATGATCATCCCGGTCATCTATGGAATGTCTATAAACGGGTTGCCGAAGAAGCAGAAAATGCGCCTGAGTTGAAGGGTTTAATCCCAGAAGGCGGACTGATCAAAGCCATTCAAGCAGTCATCAAACGTGTCGAAGAGAAACCTTTCAAAGTGACAGTCACCAATCCAGGGACCAACGAGCCTCAGGATGTCTTGTTTGATGCAGCGTCCATTAAACGATTAGCGAGAGGTTACTCCCCCGGTTTGCCCGCATGGCCAGCTGATGTGATCACCCTTTATAATGGCGATTTTAGCAAGGCGGCTGAACGAGCGGTTCGCAGGTATCAAAATAGCGGAAGAAGTTTCAGAGCCGCGAGTTATTGGATTCTTGATTGTGGCTCCGGAATCACACAAGAACGTCTGGCGGAATACAAAGCCGATCCGGCTGTAAAAATTATCGGACTGGGCAGTTGGGGTTACTTAGCAGGTTGTCCCGTATGGGGGAGCGACCTGGGCGATGAATTCCGCCAAAACTTCGAAAACGATATCCCGACCGTCATTGTTCAGGGAACCTGGGACACATCTACTCCATATGAGAATGCACTCGAACTGGTTCCTTATTTCAAAAACAGCAAGTTTATCCCTGTGATTAGGGGACCCCATGGGGCCATCAGAGCAGCTATGAGAGCCTCAGTGAAATTTCGAAGAGGGATCATGCACTTTGCAGCTACAGGGGATATGTCCGACCTGCCAGATAAGGTGGAAATGCCCCGTGTTGACTGGGTGATTCCCGAGTCTGGAAAAAAGAAAGGAAAAAAGTAGATTCGATTCATCACAAGAGCTAGAAAGAAAATCATATAGGAGTGCTGCTAATCTCGCGCTCTTACAAGTTTTAATATAAATCAAAGGAGTTTGAACATGAGATATTCAAATTCTTTCCGAAGCTGCATCACTCTCGTTATCCTGATTTTATCCTCCTTCGTTTTTTCACAAATAGACGAATCACTGCTTTTTCCTCCCCTTAAGTGGAGGTGCATAGGCCCTAATCGCGGTGGCCGGTCAATCGCCGTGGCAGGGCATAAAGATCGCCCTTTCGAATACTACTTTGGGGCAACAGGCGGAGGCCTGTGGAAGACAACGGATGGAGGTTCAACCTGGCATCCTGTCACTGACGGGCAGATCCGAAGCTCATCTGTCGGCGCAGTGGCAGTCGCTGAGTCAAATCCTGACATTGTCTACATCGGGATGGGTGAATCACAGCTTCGTCAGAATGTTCTTCAAGGTGACGGGGTTTATAAATCGACAGACGGAGGAAAGACCTGGAAACACATAGGATTGGAAGAAACCCAAGTCATCAGTCGAATACGCATTCACCCGTCAGATCCTGACCGGGTATACGTGGCAGCTCTAGGACATCCATTTGGCTCGAATTCCGAACGAGGAGTATTTCGTTCTCTGGACGGGGGACGCACTTGGAAAAAGATCCTGTATAGAGGTGAACGTACCGGTGCCATTGATCTAGTGCTCGATCCCAGTAATCCTAATGTGCTGTACGCGACCCTCTGGGAAGTCTACCGAAAGCCGTGGATTCTCTGGAGCGGTGGAGAGGGCTCAGGAATCTTCAAGTCGACCGATGGCGGAGAAACATGGAGTGAACTAACCAGGAATCAGGGATTCCCTAAAGGCATTTTTGGGAAGATCACCGTAACCGTATCCGGTGCTGACTCTAAAAGAGTCTATGCAAATGTTGAGGCGGAAAAAGGTGGCTTATATAGGTCAGACGACGGCGGTGCTACATGGACACTCATCAACAATCAAAGGGATCTCTGGCAGCGCGCCTTCTATTTTCTGCGTATTCAGGCTGATCCTGTGGATCGGGAAACAATTTATGTCCTGAACTTCAGGCTGCTGAAATCGACAGACGGAGGTCGAACTTTTGTCAGAATACCTGGTACACACAGCGATCACCATGACTTGTGGATCGATCCAAACAATCCCTCTCGGATGATCAATGCCAACGATGGCGGAGGAGTCGTTTCCGTGAACGGGGGAAAAAGTTGGACTCACATGAGATACCCTACAGCCCAGATATATCGACTCGCAACCACAAAAGACTTCCCATACCACGTGTGCGGTGCCCAGCAAGACAATTCGACCGTCTGTATGTCATCCGATAGGGGGCACCTTCGGAATCCACGAGGACCAAGCGGAGAATGGATGTACGCGGTAGGCGGCGGTGAGAGCGGATATATTGCACCACATCCGGCCAACACAGACATCTTTTATGCCGGTGCAACGAATACATTGACTCGATACGACCGCAAGACCGGGTTGTCGAGAGATATCCAGCCCTCTCCCCGGATTGTGATGGGAGAACCAGCCAAGGATATGCCTGAACGCTGGAACTGGACGTATCCCATTGTTATATCGTCCATCGATCCCAGCGTGTTGTACGTTGGATCTCAACATCTTTGGCGAACAATGGACGAAGGTAAGACATGGACAAAGATCAGCCCGGACCTGACCAGGGCAGATCCGAAAACCCTGGGAGATTCTGGAGGTCCTATAGTAAAGGATCAGGATGGCCCCGAAATTTATGCTACACTTTATACGATTGCCCCTTCCTATCATGATGTGAACACCATCTGGACTGGCTCTGATGATGGGCTCGTGTATTTAACACGTGATGGAGGAAAAAACTGGAAGAATGTTACCCCACCGGACATGCCAAAACATAGCCGGATAGGCCTGATCGAGGCATCGCCCCACAATCCAAGTTCAGCTTACGTAGCGGCAAGGCGGTACGAGATGGATGATCGTGCGCCATACTTGTGGGAAACCCAGAACTATGGGGAAAGCTGGGCTAAAATTGTAAACGGATTCCAGAAAGACGACTTTGTATATGTTGCCCGGGAAGATCCAAAACGAAAGGGTCTGCTCTATGCTGGCACTGAGCATGGTGTATACATGTCGATCAATGATGGAGGCTACTGGCAGAGCCTTTCCTTGAACCTGCCCGATGTTCCCGTGACAGGACTTGTGGTTGAGGAGAGGGATCTGGTTATCGCAACTCATGGACGGTCTTTCTGGGTATTGGATGATATCGAAACACTGCGGCAGCTCGATTCAAATATTCAAGATGCCGAATTTCATCTTTTCAAACCGGCTGATGTCATCCGGCGGTCTGTTCCTGCGGTTGTGGATTATTATGTGAAGAAGCCAGGCAGGAAGGTCCTCGTCGAGATCCTTGATGCAGAAGGTCAGCAAGTGCGTACTCTCTACGAAGGGACAATAGAGAGTGAAGGCATGTTTCGTCATTCCTGGAATCTGCGGTATCCAGGTGCGGTTGTCTTCCCTGGGATAATCCTGGAGGGAGGAAATCCCACCCGTGGCCCCTGGGCTCCTCCCGGTCTTTACCAGACACGGCTCGTTGTGGATAGTAAAGAGCAGAAACGTTGGTTTAACGTTAAGAAAGATCCGGGGCTAACGGATGTGACAAATGCGGATCTAAAGGCCCAGTTTGATCTTGCCCTCAAAATCAGAAATAGAGAAAGTGCAGCTAACGAAGGTGTTATTCTCATCCGGAATCTCAAGGCTCAGGTTGAAGACAGGCTGAGCAAAACCAACGACCGGAACTTACAGAAAATAGCAAAAAAATTCGTTGAACGGATCAGTACGGTAGAGAAAGAATTATACCAGGTTAAGAATCAGAGCCCCAAAGATAAGATTGCCTTTCCTATTAAGCTCAATGACCGGCTTACGGGACTGCGTTCACATCTTGAACGAGGGGACGCTCTCCCGACCAAGGCATATTACCAGGTCTTCGAAGAGCTCTCAGCCGAGCTGACAATTCAACTGCAGGCACTCGAGCGAATCCTCAAGGAGAACCTGCCGAGCCTGAATAAAGAGCTCGAGCGATTGAGACTCGAGAGGGTTGTTTCCAATAAAAAAGGAGGAGAATAAAGAATATCTAATTGTTACCAGCATGTGAATGATTTGGATAATTTACAATAATTCTTTGATAGGGTAAAATAATTCAACGTAGTGCGCCTGTGGCTCAGGGGATAGAGCGACGGACTCCGGAAACGAAGGGCTAGGGCACAAATCCCTCTCTCACTCAGTAAAACGTATCCATAATTAGGCAAGTTTCAGCAAAATCTGTGACGTATCTGTGACGCAGGGGAGTGGTCTATTCTCTTCACGTTTGACATCAGGTCTTTCAATTTAATTATTGATACGTTGGTGACATGGATAAAAAAATAATTTTATTTTGACTTAAAATGATTCCTGTGATATATAGTTTCAAAGAGAGAGGTCAGTAAAATAGGAAAAAATTTGAATACTTTAAGATAGTGAAGGATTGAAATTTTTATTCCGAAAACCTTAGGAGATTTTAGCCAAATACCTACAAAATAATGGAGCTCCTTAAAATTGGTTTTATCCCTTTCATTTATCTTTTTCTTTATATGTTTGTAAAAAAAGTCTGCAACCTAAGGATTCAATTTTGCTCTGAAATATGGTTTTTTTTAATCTCGCTTATTATATACAGTATGATACGCTATGAATACATGAAAAGTCTTATAGAATACGAGCTATTTAAGAATAATATAATAACAGTATTGGTAATTCTTTTAGCGTCCGTTACGTTTGGAACAATTTTTGGAATCAAATTTGAAAAAATATTGAAAAATGAATATGATTATAGTGTGGTTAAAGAAGTGTGCGGACCAGAAAAGGCACAAGAGCTGCCAAAAGCAACTAAATTTAAAAAATGGAGTCTAGGCATGCTGAATTTTTCTCTGACTATACTGAATTTTACAGGCTATTTATCCTTATTTTTATTTAGGGGGACAGCATGAATTTAATGTTTCAATTGCTAATACTTCTCTTTTTTAGCCTTGCTTGTGGAGTTGTTCTTTATTTTTATGCAGAATTTTTAGAGAAATTAGATTTTAAATCAATTGAAAATTTTTTGAAGAAGCTAACATTATCATTTTTTAAATTTAAAAAGAAGGTTCCCTATGATTTAATTCCTTGTAGAAGCGAATATAAGATAAAACACTATAATGATATTTTTAAAGAGAAAATTTATAAACAGAGAGAAAGAGAAAATGTTCAAATGAAGGCTTTTGGAGGATTCAAAGAAAGCTCGGCAATGTTTAAGCTAGAACATAAAGAAGAGAAAATTCGTATATATCCATATGAAGAAGCAATTAGACATTCAAAATATACACCAAACTTAGTTCGAACTAATAAATCACGGCATCATATAATGTCTAATCTTAAAATAGAAACGTTTTCTCTTTCAGAAGAAAAAAGAGAAGACAATTCTAGATGCGAGGGAGAAAAATGGGAAATCAAAAATATCAGCTTTTAGAGCATACTATTGAATGTAAAGTAAAATATATCATATCCTACACATATGAGTTACCTATAAAATCTACGAGTTTATTTGATAAAATTATCAATGATGCGTTTTCAATATCTATTTCTGGAAAGGCTGAAGAAGATGAAATCAGGTATAGAAATTTCCAATTATCTTTGGATTCAAGGAATATCTTGGTTGATGTGCTGGTTTTTGAACCTAACAAAGTTAGTATTAAATTTTTTGATAAGTCAAAAGTTGGTGAAACAATCTTGAATAAGATTCTAGATGAATACAAAAAAGCCTATTCTATATCTCCTGACAAGAAATTAGTGAAGTCCTGTGAATATTCAACTTATATAAAGGCTAAATCTAACCTGAAGGTTAGTGACCTGATAAAAAAAGAAGCTAAATCTCTCCTAGAAAAGAGTGGAGAAGAATCCAAAAAATTATATGGCGAAGAATTTCAAGTCAAAATTCATCCTTATCTTATTAGAAGTGTAATTCAATTATTTCCACCTGGCTCAAATTTGGATGATTCTCGGCTAATATCGAAAAGTTACATATTTGCTATTCAACATGAGAGTTTTGAGGAATATATTGAGGGAATTACTTCATTTTACTCTGAATTACCATATGAAACTCATGTTAAGCTAATTGAGAATTTTTTAAAATCATTATAAATATATATTGGTCTTTAAATACTTTTCTGAGTTGCATAGGGGGGATAAAAAATTCAAATCCCACAAAACTTCGTTACGATATATTTATATAATGGAGCCATTATAATCTAAAATCTCTTTTTGGAAAATGAAATAATTCATGCTAACTGAAAGCCAAATCCCCTAAAGTCCTGGCTTCCCTGGATTGAAAAAGGACGCTGAGCGAATTGCGTCTTGATGGGAGATGGTTCGTGTTAAAAAACTTCTCCAACAAAGCCAAAATCTCACTCCTTGTTTTTAAAATTACAGTCATGTAGAATGATTTTATCAGCTTAAACATACTTCAATCAGCAAGGAGAGGAAAATGAATGTAGGAAGGCTTAATGCATGTTTATGTTTAATAAGAGGTGAATATCAAGCATTTGAAATAATTAAAAAACTAAAAACTCTTCAAAATTCATTACAACAATCAATAAACCAACCCAGCGAGGAAATAGCTAAAAACTTTCAGAATAATTATTCAATTTTATTCGATGCTTTAAGTGAGAGTTGGTCAAATTTTGAACCTCCAACTCGTATAAAGACTTTTGATGATATAGAGGCTTCATCCAAAATTGGACAAGGATTAAGGAATAGAATTGAAAAAATAATCTCAGATAACAATATCACTCCTGCCTCAGCATTAAAAAGCCTGAGCGAGTTAGTTGATGAAATAGGGAAATTTTATGGTGCAATTGATAGAGTAGTTAATGATTTTGAATTTTTAAACTTTGAGTATGAGGACTTAAATCCAGGCGAATATGAAATAGGTGTTTCTTTCCCATTGAAAATCATCAAGTCCAATCTTGAAGGTGTAAGTAAAGAAACGCATGAGCTTGATAAGGTTTTTAAGACGTTTAAAGAGATAGCTGAAGATGATACATCAAGTATAAAAATTAGGTCTATTAGCACTACTGATTTTCAAGTCTTTTTAGACAGCGTCCCAGTTGTTGCTATGCTAATTGTAACTTCTTTAGAAAGAATTGTAGCTCTCTATAAAAACATTTTAGAAATAAGAAAAATAAAAAATGAATTAGTAGCTAAAAAAATGCCTAAAGATGTAGTAACTCCTTTAGAAAAACATGAAGCAGAGATGATGAAAATAGGAATCGAAAAAATGAGTGAAAGCCTTATAGATGAATTCTATAAGAAGAAAGACGACAGTAGAAAAAATGAACTAAAAACTGCTTTGGGAATTGCTCTTCGCTATCTTGTTGGAAAAATAGAGCATGGGGCTATTTTTGATGTAAGAGCTGGAGAACCAGAAGAACCAGAACCAACTGAAGGAGAGGAAGAAACTACACAATATAAGAAAGTCAAAAGTGAATATATAAAAGAAATGGAACGTATTAAACAAATAAATTCAAAAGGACGTTCTATTGCTGAGCTGCAGAAAGGAGATATAGCTCTTTTATTGCTAAAATCGAAGAAAAAAGATAGTGAGAATAAGAAGTAATAACCAATATTGCTAAATATGAAATGAAATTAAGAAGTTTAATCCCATTAAACCATTAAAGAGAAGAATTATATTAATATATGATT
>JAGLWV010000269.1 GCA_023133225.1 Candidatus Aminicenantota bacterium
CATCATGGCGATCAGGATGATCTCTCCCAGAAGATAAGATACAACCACACTTGAGATCTTCCCCAGGCCCAGACCGATCATCATTCCCCGGAAGATGGCTGACATGACAACAGCAATCCCGATCCAGACAACAGCCAGATTTACCCAGGATTTTCTTTGACTTAAAGGAACCGGTTCTAAGGAGAAATCCTCTAAAAGCTGAGAAGGCTCCCTCTTTTCTTTCACCATTAAAGTAATAGTAAAAAAAACAGGAATCGTCAATGAGTAAAAAGTGTTCTTTTTTCATTTTTCTTACAATTGACATCAAATCTCTCCTGTGCTATAAATTTTGGAGCGGGATATTGGAGACGCCTGACAATGTGGACATTCAGGCAAAAATAAGAGAAGATGGGGCAAAATTGCATATCAATAAAAAAACAAACTCCATCTCTATCCCCATATTTGCCCTTATGAGACTTATAACATGAGTAAGACAAATGCCTGAGCTTGGTGAAAAAGTAAAGCATTACGAAATCCTCCGGATGCTAGGCAAAGGAGGCATGGGTGAGGTCTACCTTGCCCATGATAGTGTACTTGACCGGGAAGTTGCCATCAAATTCCTGTCTGAAGAAATGCAAGAAGATGCTACGGCGCAAGGACGATTTCTACGGGAAGCCAAGTCTGCTGCTGCATTAGATCATCCCTTCATTTGTAAAATTTACGAGACAGGAGAGGTCGAAGGGAAAGCCTTTATTGTAATGGAGTACATAGAAGGTAAAGACCTGGGAGAAAAGCTGAAAAAAGAGCCTCTTTCTTTTAGCGATTCTCTTCGCATAGCTTTAGAAATTGCTGAGGCTTTGGAAACGGCTCATGGAAAAAACATCGTCCATCGCGACCTGAAGCCCTCTAACATCATGCTCACACCCCAGGGCCATGTCAAAGTTATGGATTTCGGTCTAGCCAAACAGATACTTCCCGGGGGCGAAGATTCTGTTACCAAAACACTGTCACAACTCTCGATCACAGCCCAGGGTACAATTGTGGGTACCGTGGCCTACATGTCTCCTGAACAGGCCCGAGGCGACATGATCGATGTGAGAAGTGACATTTTTTCATTGGGAATTATCCTCTATGAGATGACTTCGGGAAAGCATCCTTTTTCGAAATCAAGTCCCATAGAAACCCTGAGCTCCATCCTCAGGGACGAAACGCCCCCTGTCAACATAAAACCGAAAATGATGAATCCAGTGCTCACTCCCATACTGCGAAAAGCCCTGGCAAAGGATGCTGGAGACCGGTATCAGAAAGTCTCGGATCTTGCCGTCGATATTCGAAATTTGCATAGAGAGGCTGTTGAGGGAAGCAGACTGTTCTTCCGAAATCGGCCGGTTTTTATAGGCAGCATCCTCATTATCGCTATGTTGCTTGTAGGAGTCTGGTGGCTTGCTCGCCGGCCCACAGTGAGCACACCCGAGAGTGGCCCAGAACCCATTTCTGTCCTCATCGCCGACTTCCAGAATAAAACAGATGATTCTGTTTTTGACGGTTCTCTTGAATATGCGATGGGGATTGGTTTGGAAGGAGCTCCATTTATCACGACATACAAACGAACGGATGCTCGTAAGGTAGTAAACCAAGTTAATCCCAGTGCTGCTGGAAGACTTGACACTGACATGGCCCAGCTTGTCTGTGTCAGGGAAGGAATTAATCTGTTCATGGATGGGGAGATTGAAGCAAAGGGTGAGGGCTACACATTAAATATTTGGGTAAAAGATCCTATTAATCCTGAGAATGTGACCAGATACTCCAAGCTGATTCCTTCCAAAAAAGATGTACTTACGTCAGCAGAATGGCTTGCAAGCAAGGTAATATCGGATTTAGGTGGTATTCCACTAAAATCTGCCGAAGTGCTTGCGGGAGAAACTTTTACCACTTCCTCACTGGAGGCAATGAATGCATATACAAGTGCCCAGAACTTTAGCATAACAGGTCGGCCGGATGAAGCTATTCAAGAGTATCTCGAGGCTATCGATCTAGATCCAAACTTTGGACGTGCGTATTCGGGCTTAGCCCTGATCTATCGTAACCGAGGTCAGTTCGAAAAAGGAAAGAAGTATTTTGATCAAGCCCTGACCAAGATAGATCAAATGTGCGAGCGAGAGAAGTTCCGGACCATGGCTATCTATTATTTAAGAAATCGCAATTTTCAGAAGGCCATCGAAGAATTAACTGAGCTTCTTGAAAAATATCCGGCTGATTATGCTGGACGCACAAATCTCGCTCTTGCCTATTTTTATGCCCGCAACTATTCGATGGCAAAAGAAGTAGGGTATCAAGCTGTGGAACTCTACCCAAAAAACTCCATGTCCAGATTTAATCTGAGTTGGTATGCTTTGGCTGATGGGGATATCGAAATGGCGGAAAAACAAGCTCAAATAGCAATTGACAACAGCCCAGGGTACGAAAAAGCATATATAGTCCTCGCATTGTCTAAATTCATGAAAGGCGAATCTGCAGAGGCTACCGAGATCTATGATAAGTTAAAAACCATATCCGCAGCAGGAGATTCTTTTGTCAGTCTAGCATTAGCTGATATTGCGCTCTTTGAGGGCAGGATATCAGATGCTATCGACATTCTCGAGAAAAGAATCACCCAAGATACCAAAGAGAGCAGAACTCACTATCTGGGATATAAATGGGGCCTTCTTGCACGTGCCCGGCTTCTTAGCGGAAAAAAAGCCCCTGTCCTTGAAGCTGCCGATCGCGCTGTCGCTTCGGGTACAGGAATAGATGCGATGTTCTATGCTGCACAGGTCTATATCCAGGTGGGCAAAGAAGACAAAGCACTCTCGATAGTGACAGAACTGAGTAATCGACTTGTGTCAGAACCGCGGGCCTATGCAAAAATAATCGAAGGTGAGATCCTAAAGAAAAAAGGAAAATTTCACGAAGCTATAGCACTCTTTAATCAAGCCCAAGAAATCCTCGATACCTGGCTTGGTAGATTCTCTCTGGGAAAGGCATACCTTGAAGTCAAGGCCTTTCCCGATGCACATAAAGAGCTTGATTTATGCCTGAAACGCCATGGAGAGGCAGCTTCTGTATTCTTCAATGATGTCCCCTCTATTCACTATCTACCTCTCATCCATTACTACCTTGGACGGGCCCGGGAAGGTCTTGGCAGCCCAGCTGCAAAAGAATCCTACCAGAAATTCCTTGAAATCAAGGCAAACAGTGATGAGGGTGATCCGCTGGTCGAGGATTGCCTCCGTAGGCTAGCCTTGCTCTAATCTTTTTATTTCAATCTTCCTTATTTTTTAAGTTGGTGTGTAAAGAGGGGACGAAATAGGGGCCGTTCCCCAAAGTTTGTTTTTTTTTACTTATAAAACGATAGAGCTGCTTAAATTTTCTCAGATATTGAGAAAAGATCTAGTGATGTATATCTAAAGTAAGGTGGTACTTTAAGGAACATCCCCTAATTTTTTTACCGATTTCTCACATCACATTAAACGCGATCGAGTAGGCAGTCATAGTGCCGTAACCCGGATAGGTGGCTGTGGCCTTGAGGGTATAGCCAGTACCTGCCTTGTCGATCACAATGAAAAACTGCGCAATTCCAGAGAGGTTAGTAATCGCTGACCATGTCAATGGTGTTGCACCTCCCGGATTATTCCCAATTTCCATATTAACAGTTAAGCCGGGAAGCGGATTGCCAGTGTCATCCAGAAACATTACTCGTATTGCGGGAGAAATTGGCTGATTGACTACAGTATCACTTGGTTGAACTATGAATGATAAACCAAACTGGAGCGTGGGAGTGTAGTTCTGACCTGTCTGGGCGGTAGTCACATTGCTGTACGGTCTGCTGGAAGGTGTAAAGGTATAACCAGCCAGCGTCGGGGTCACTGTGCCTGACCAGTTATAACTCACTGTGTGGGAATAAGCACCACCAGAGCCTGAAGTGGTTGAACCTTCCCCGGTGAAGCTAATGGTTGCACCCACTACCCCTACAGAACCTGAAATCGCAGGCGTGATGACTGTGGGAGTGTAGTTCTGACCTGTCT
>JAGLWV010000027.1 GCA_023133225.1 Candidatus Aminicenantota bacterium
TTTCATTGGACTTGGAAATGTACAGTCGCTCCTTTTGATCCGCGGCGTTTACTTACTTCTGGGATTGAGCTTCATTGCAGCTACTGTACTTCTGACCAGACGCTTGCGGCAGTCGGTCATGCACAACATCGGAGCCGGAGTTTTCATGATATTTTGCTTGCTTTTGGCAGTCGTGTTTGGTCACAGCTTCATAAAAGGGAAATTGGCTGATCGTGAATACCGGCATCTGCTCAAAGCTTCAAGCAATGCCGTCAGCGATATACCTACCGCGACAATGACCAATTGTGATATCAGCCTTCATCATGAAGGAGATGAGATAGAGGCCACCGCAAAACTTGTACTCGTTAATGATTCCATGGCTCCCCTTGATTCGATCTTGCTCACTCTTAACCCAGGATTGACAGTAAATGCGGTATCAAGCGACAGCGGACAATTTAACTTCAAACGGGATAACCATCTACTCTGGATAATGCCTTCTTCGCCAGTCAAACCGGAAGACTCGATCAGTTTATCTGTTTCATATTCTGGCTCTATCGATGAGCGTTACTGCTTTCTTGATATTGACGAAGACCGCTTCGAAAGTCCCTACCGCCTGTGGATCTACAATATTCCCAAGCGCTACGCACTGGTAACATCCAATTATCTTCATCTGACTCCTGAATCCGGCTGGTACCCTATTTCCGGACTCTCCCAGGGTGCAGCTTTTCCATCCACGACTAAACAGGCATTCACAAAATATTCCCTGTCAACAACAGTCCCCAAAGGTATGGTTGCACTTTCGCAGGCTGAACCACATATTGAAACCAGCGGCAAGCAGCTCAAATACACTTTCAGGCCGGAAAGCCCTTTATCGAAGATCTCACTAACCGTCGGCCAATATGAGCGCCACCAGATCGAGATTGACAATGTGGCCTTCGCTCTCTACGTTCTTCCCGGTCACGCTTACTTTACACCCTACCTAAACGAAATAGCCGATGCCTTACCCAAGCTCATCCAGGAGACCATGGATGAGTATGAAGTGCTGCTTGGATTAGAATACCCGCATCAACAATTATCCCTGGTGGAAGTGCCGATACAATTCTTCAGCTATCAACGTTTCTGGACTGTGGCGCAAGAGATGGTTCAACCGCAACTGGTGTTTCTGCCCGAAATGGGCACCATATGTGCGAGTAGCGATTTCCGGTCTTTTGGACGCCGCATGCAAGGATTCCGGGGCAGAATGAATATAAACATTAGCCCGGCAGAAATTCAGTCCGGTTATTTTAACCGCTTTGTCAGGGCCAACCTGACAGGAACACAAGCCGGCTTTCGCAGCATGATGAGGACTGCACGTTTCAGGATAAGCACCCAGTTAGACGTCGAGCCCCAGTTTGAAATATTTCCCAATTTCGTTTCTTATACGACTCATCTTTCCTCCTCAAGGTGGCCAGTACTCAATTATGCCCTCGAATCATATTTGCGGGACCGTGTAACATCATCATCAGGCCAGGGAATGCGTCGTTTTGGAGGCGGGCTTTCAAATGAAGAAGAAGTCAACCTGGCTTTAAAGGGTCGTTCTTTATCCGACATGATCAACAGTCATTCTGCAGAAGCCTCAATACTCAATGGGGCCCTTCAGGCCAAGGGCAGATATCTCCTCTTGCTCCTCGAAGCTAAGCTCGGCGAGCAGGATTTCGAAAACAAGATCACAGAATTTCTGAACAGTCGTCGCCTGCACAATATATCTGAAAGCGAATTTATCGATTTTATCTCGACACTTGGAGATGTTGACTTCCCCGGCATCATTGACTCCTGGTACAATGGCACCCAGATTCCAGGCTATCTGGTGGAGGATATCGAAACCTACCAGGTGATTGATGGGGAGCACACCCGTACACAGGTCAAATTTCAGATTACAAATCCCACAAGTGTGGATGGCATGCTGGAAGTCAGTTTTCGATTCCGCGGCGGCGGACGTGGTGACCGAATGGGTATGGGCATGCGCGGACAGAGCCAGGACGACTATTCCCGTGCTTTTTTGATGCCAGCAAAAACCACCAAAGACGTCGGAATAGTCATCGACCAGCCTCCGGCTATGATGACGATCGACACCTATGTCTCACAAAACATCCCTTCCGTCATAACGGTGCCCTTCAGGGCGCTGAAACTCAGGCGCGATGTCAAACCGCTTGAACTGGAACTGTCAAGGCCATTCGAGAAGGCAGAACCCGGGGCTGACGGAGAATATATTGTCGATAACGAGGATGCCGGATTTGAGGTGCTTAAGGAGGCCAAGGAGAACTGGCTGCGGCGCACGCTGCGAAGTCTGTTTGTGACGACCGATGGGAACGCTTCTTACATGGGAATGAATACCTATACTCCTCCCAGCAACTGGATGCCGGCAGCGTACCAGAGCTTTTATGGCAAATTGATACGCTCCGGTTTCCTCAAGAAATCGGGAGATGGTCAAGATAAAGTTGCATGGAATGTCAAATTAAGCGAATCCGGCAACTACGATATTTATTTTTATCATGAAGGCTCAAGGAGAATGCGAATGGGTCGAGGTAGAACCAGCTCCCAGGATCGCAGCTCACGGGATCGAAGTTATGGGAAAAAACATTTTCTGGTCTATTATGAAGACGGTGTTGAAGAGCTCGTGGTCGATCTCAAGGATGCTGAAGATGGCTGGAATCTTCTGGGGGCATTCCCTCTATTAGCCGGAAAGAATCGGATCGAACTGACCGATAAAAATGATGTCCGTTATGTTACGGCCGACGCGGTCAAGTGGGTCAGGAAAGAATAACGGATTCAGGATTTTTGTTGAGGAGATAATTCCAAATGATAAAGAATAGGTATAACACAAGGTTTAGGGCAAGAGGACAAAGGATACGCTGGCTGGTTACAGTTTTCTTTTTAATAACCTGTTTCCAGAATGTGCCCGGCATGGAGGTTATGACTCTGGATAAGGCGCTGAATTATGCATTCAGGAACAGCCCGTCTATACAAGAAGCGGGTTTTAGCCTGGAAATCAGCGAGCGCAATCTCATGGCACAACAGGCCGGTCTCAAATCTCAGTTCAACCTGACTGTGACACCCTATAGCTATTCCAGTGAACGCGTATTCAACGACCTGATCTCCAAGTATAACACTCAGAAGCAGACCAGAACAGAGACCCGGCTTTCCATTACCCAGCCCATCAAGTGGACCGATGGCACATTGAGTATTGTCGAACGGTTCAACTGGCAGGAATCCTCCAGTTCCTATACCGGTCCGGAAAAGAAGTCATTCTTCAGCAATTCGATTTTCCTCACTTTCAATCAACCCCTGTTTACCTACAACCGCACCAAACTCCAGCTTCAGGAACTGGAACTTGCTCTGGAAAATGCCCAGCTAAACTACGCTATTCAGAAACTCGTGATTGAGAGTCAGGTGACCCAGCAATTCCTCAATCTCTATTCCAACCGGAGGAGTATACAAATTGCGGAGCAAGAATACCAAAACGCTGACGAAAGTTATCAAATTATTAAAAACAAAGTTGACGCAGGCATATCGGCGCCTGGAGAATTGTACCAGGCTGATCTAACCCGGGCAAACAGCCAGGCATCCCTGGAAAACAAGCAAATTCAGTTCCAGAATGCCCTCGACGGCTTTAAAATACTGATCGGGCTTCCACTAGGTGTGGACATGGAAATAGTCACTGATATTCGCAAGTCGCTTGTTGAGATAGATTTCGCCAAAGCCATAGAACATGGATTGAGCCACCGCATGGAACTGCGTCAGCGCGATATCAACATTCAAAATGCTTTGAATGACCTCGTTGAGGCCGCAGCTGAAAATGAGTTTAAAGCCTCAATCGATGTTTCCTTTGGCCTTACCGGCACCAACAAAAACTTTAGTGACATCTACACATCCCCCAATACAGATAGATTGATTGCCCTCTCCCTCAATATTCCCCTCTTCGATTGGGGAAGAAGGAAGCACCGCATTGCTGCCAGCAATGCCCGGGTAGAGACACGCAAGCTGTCCGCGCGCGAGGAAAAAAAGCAGATAGAATATGAGATTCGCCAGGCATACCGCAATCTGCAGAACCAGAAGACGCAGATCGAGATCGCCGAAAAGAATATCGTAAACGCACAGCTGACCTACGAGATCAATCTGGAACTTTATAGAAGCGGCGACCTTTCCTCCAAAGATCTCCAATTCTACCAGCTCCAGTTGTCGGCACAACAGCTAGGCGAAGTAGAAGCGTTGATCAACTACAAGGTCGCGCTGCTTGAGTTGAAAATTCGGACACTCTGGGATTTTGAAAAGAATGTTTCCATTATAGAAATAAAAAAGAAATAGGCAGTTTTTATGAATAATCCAGGTTAGGAGATTTGCCATGAAACGCATAAAAATTTTACTCCCATTGCTTTCTATCGTTTTGATGTTTGCAGGCTGCAGCGACGAAAGTGCCTCTATCAATGTCCAATCATCCATACCGGTAAGAGTCGAGCCTGTGACGTTAAAGCCGATTAAAGAATATGTCTTCACCACAGGCACCGTATTTCCAGTCAAAGAGGCGCTTTTGAAGGCAGAACAACAGGGATTCTACCAGCTGCAGACCAATCCCCGTACCGGCTCTCCATTTGCCATGGGCGACAAAGTGCGGGAAGGCGATGTAGTTGTTGTCTTCGAAAATCCTGAATTCATCAATCAGACAGCCATTGAATCCAAAAAACTCAACTATGAAAGCTCACAGCGGGAGCATGAAAAGCAAAAAAGGGTCTATGAAAAAGGAGGAATCACCCTGAGCGAATTGACTGCCGCGGAAAAGGCCCATATTGATTCCAGGTACAGTTATGAAAATGCCAAGATTGCTCTGGACAAACTCAAAATAACCATTCCTTTTCATGGCTTAATTGTCGATCTGCCTTTTTACAGCGCAAACCAGTGGGTTGATGCCGCCTCGCTCATTGTCCATGTGATGGATTACTCCCAGCTCTATACAGAGGCCACCCTGCCGGGAAAGGAAATGAGCCGTGTATCCCGGGGTCAAGAGGCCATAGTGACGAATTACAGTTCCTCCGCCACCCCGCTGACCGGGACTATCACCCAGATATCACCAGCGCTTGATCCTGAAAGCCGGATGTTTAAGCTGAGGCTTGAAATTCCCAACAAAGAGCTGCTGCTTAAGCCGGGAATGTTTATCAAAATTGATATTGTGGTGGAAGAGAAAGATTCTACGCTGGTCATCCCCAGAGAGATTATTCTTATCCGGCGCGGCTCGAAGACAGTCTTCATAGAGAGGAGGGGAATCGCCATTGAGCGCAGGCTGGAGACCGGCCTGGCTAATCGCGATGAAGTCGAAGTCCTCAAAGGACTGGAGGCGGATGACCGCCTGGTTATCGAAGGATTTGAGACACTGCGAAACCGTTCCAGGGTCAAGGTCATCAAATAATCCTGGAGGAAGTGTAGAGGAATGTATAAGCTAGCTCGATTTTCAGTAAAATATCCCACAACTGTCTTAATGATGGTCCTGGCAATCATCCTTCTGGGCTATATCTCTTTCCAGCGACTAGGAGTCGATTTGCTGCCCAATTTAAACAGCCCGAGACTTTTTGTCGAGGTTGAGGCCGGGGAGCTCCCGCCTGAAGAAATGGAAAAAAAGTTCGTTTCACAAATGGAATCCGCCGCTGCGCGAGGACGGATGGTGGAAAATGTGTCGTCCATCTCGCGGGTCGGAAAAGCCTTGATCACCGTTGAATACGGCTGGAATACAGATATGGATGAAGCCTTTCTCGACTTGCAAAAAGCGATGGCTGATTTTTCTCAGATCAGCGAAGCGGATGATATTACCGTTAGTCAGCATGATCCTAATGCAATGCCGGTGATCGTGGCTATCCTTTCTCATCCTGAGATAAACGATCTGGACATGCTCCGCCAAACCGCAGAAAACAATATTCGCAATGAATTGATCCGCCTGCCCGGCGTCGCAGCCGTTGAGCTGGTTGGCGCGCGCAGGCGTGAGGTTGAAATCAAAACGGACATCAACACGCTTGAAGCCTACGGATTGACACTCGACCAACTGTCAAGTTCGATAATAAGCTCCAACCGCAACATGTCGGGAGGTTCAATTGTAGAAATGGGAGTGAGATACGTCATCAGGGGAATCGGCGAGCTGACCTCCGAGGATGACCTTAACAATATTATAGTTGCCTATAAGACACCAACTCCTGAGGGGGGAGGAACGCCCGAACGTATTCCCATCTACCTGCGTGAAGTCGCAGATGTCAATACTGTATTGAGTGAGCCGGACAATATCGTCCGTCATAACAGCAAGCACTGCCTCGCTCTTGAAATATTCAAGGAAGCCAGGTTTAACACGACCGAAGCTTCAAAAAGCATCCATGTGCAGTTGGAAAATCTCAGGCGCTCGCTGCCTCTCTATAACTTGCAGGTAATACAGGACCAGGCCAGGTTCATTGAGTCGGCTATCACAGAAGTCGGACAGACCGGAATAATCGGAATAATTCTTGCCGTTCTGGTGCTCTATGTTTTTCTCCGCCGCATTGGAGTGACCGCCGTAATAAGCATTGCCATACCCATCTCTGTCATTGCCACATTCAATTTGATGTACTTCAATCACCTCACGCTAAACATTATGACTCTCGGTGGACTGGCGCTTGGCGCCGGCATGCTTGTGGACAACTCGATCGTAGTCATGGAAAATACCTTCCGCCATCTAGAAGAGGGAAAACTCCCTGCCGAAGCCTCTGCGCTGGGAGCCGGTGAGGTCGGCGGTGCCATAACCAGTTCAACATTGACCACCATCGCGGTCTTTCTGCCTATTGTTTATCTGCATGGGATAGCAGGGGAATTGTTCCGTGAACAGGCATGGACAGTAGCTTTCTCCCTCTTATCATCTCTTTTTGTTGCCCTGGCAGTCATCCCCATGCTTTGCTCGCGGTTTCTCAAGGGGAAGAACTCTTCTAAACCTGTTAGATCGATCCGTTTTCCCCGTTACAAAAAATTTCTTGCGGCTGTACTCAAGAGAAAAATGGTTGTGGTTATTGCCGCCGCGGGACTGGTGACTGTTACGGCCCTGCTTATTCCCTATGTGGGCAGCGAGTTTATTCCACACGCTGAACAGGGCGAACTGTTTATCAATCTATTGCTGCCTGAAGGAACCAGCCTTGAGCGAACGGAAGGCGCAGTCAAAAATCTTGAAGCTGTTATTCAACAGCAGTACGGCTCTCACATAAGTCATATTTACTCAAGGGTGGGGCCGGGGGGAACATCCTCAGATGAATTTGAAGCTCTAACAGATGAAAACAAAGCTGTGATCCAACTGATCCTAAATCCTGAGGCCAGCATCTCAACTGCAGAGCTTATCGCCTGGTTGGACAGGGAACTCTTAAATCTGCCTGATATCAAGGCACAGCTTATCCAACAGCAGACCGCCCTGCAAACGACTCTCGGTACCACTGCAGCGCCGCTGGTCGTAGAGATCAAGGGGAAGGACCTAGAAATCCTCGCCCAGCTGGCTGAAAATGTGAAGAACAGCATCGCCAAAATTCCTGAGTTGACAAACATTGAAACCAGTTTTCAGGAAGGCAGACCTGAAATCAATATTGAAATCGACCGGACAGTCGCCTCTCAGTTTTCATTGCAAGCCGATAATATCGGCTCGCAGTTGAAAGACTTCTTATCCGGCAGTGATCTGGGACAGATCGAGGACAAAGGTGAGTATATAAATATTATGCTCAGAACCCCTGACATTTCTCTGAGCGAACTGGAAGGATTATTGCTGGAATCATCCTCCGGCAAGCGGGTGAGACTCGACGAAGTGGCAAGGCTTGTCAGGGAAACATCGCCGCGAGAGATCATCAGGAACAATCAGGTGCGGATTGCCGTAATTAGAGCACATCTTGCGGGCAACATGCCCTTTGACAAGACCGCAAAGATGGTAACCCAGGCAATCTCTGAGATTCCCATGCCGGCGGAGTATTCATTTGCCGTCACCGGAGAGGAGAAGCTGCGTGAAGAGTCATTCGGTAATCTTAAGTTTGCGCTGCTTCTGGCTATCGTTCTGGTCTATATGGTCATGGCTGCTCAGTTCGAATCACTGCTGCATCCATTCGTAATCCTTTTGACCATACCTCTGGCAGGTGTTGGCGCGGTGTTTTTGCTCCTGATTCTGGGAATGCATTTTAATATTATGTCTTTCATCGGCATTATTATACTTGCCGGAATTGCCGTGAACGATTCAATTATTCTCGTGGACCGGATTAACCAGAACCGGAAAGCTGGGCTGGACATTAACACGGCAATTATCAATGCCGGGCAGACTCGCATCCGGCCAATCATCATGACCAGTGTGACCACAATACTGGCTCTTCTGCCGCTAACTATCGGTATCGGAGAAGGAGCCGCTTTACGTTCTCCGATGGCGATAGCCGTGATCGGCGGGCTTTTCAGCTCCACTGCTTTGACACTTGTGGTTATTCCTTCCGTCTACAGTCTAATGGCCGGAAAAGCAAAAAAGGTAAAAAATGCCACGTAGCTGCGCCCCTCACAATAACATGGAATAATGTAGCTATGATCGGATTTATTATCAAACGACCGGTTTTGATATCCATGATCTTAATCGGATTTTGTCTTCTGGGTATAGTCTCATATACCCAGCTTCCGGTAGAACTCTTTCCCCAAACCGAACTTCCTATGCTCATAGTGCAGGTAAACAGTTCTAATGATGCCGATCCTATTTATGTTGAGAAGCTGGGCATTATCCCCATGGAAAGCGCAATCGCCGGTCTTGATAATATCGAACAGATCGAATCGTATATTGGCAGGAATCAGGCAACCATTTTTGTCTATTACACCCAGAACAGCAACCAGAAATACGCCTATCTCAAGCTCCAGGAGCGCGTCGCGGCCAATGAAGAGAATATGGGAGAGGGTTTCTCTGCCACTGTACAGAAGGTGAATACTCAACAGTTGTCCAATCAGTTTATGGTCTTTCAGGCCAGAGGCGAGGGAAGCCTGGATCAGATCAGACAGGTCGTTGACGAAAAGATCGTGCCGGAATTAGAGAACATTGACGACATCGCCAACGTTGAAGTGTATGGAGGACGACGGCATTCGATCGAGATCATTCTGGATGAGGTCGAACTAAGCTCTTACGATCTTACAATTGCACAGGTTTCCTCACGAATCTCCCAGGGCAGCAGCAGCCGGCAATATCTTGGCCAGGCAACAGAGGGAAGAAAAAAAATCTTTGTTAACCTGGTGACGGATTATACATCTCTATCTGACATTGAAGAGATTGTGATCAAAGAACAGGGCCCTCTACTGCTTAAGCACATCGCCACCATTGTCGATGGTGGTGCAGAGGTAGAATCTATAGCAAGAATAAACGGCATGGAATCTGTCAGTGTCTCTCTTTTCCGTAACCAGGAAGCTAACCTCCTCAGCCTGTCAAAAAAGACCAGGCAGATCATCGACAATCTTAACCAGAAGGTTAGCCGGGATGGGGTCAGTCTGGTTATCCAGAGCGATGAGGCCGAAGCCATCGAAAAAAACATGAATGCCATCATGCTTCTTGCTCTTGTGGGCGGCCTTCTGGCTATAGCTGTCCTCTGGATTTTTCTCAAGAATTTACCTCTGGTGATGATAGTGGCGATATCCATTCCCATCTCAGTGCTGATTTCTATGAACCTGTTTTACGCTCTGGATATCACGATCAATACCCTTACGCTCGTAGGAATCGCCATCGCGATTGGAATGCTGCTGGATAATAGTATTGTTGTGCTGGAGAATATCCACCGCCAGGTGGCGCAGGGAAAAGATGCCAGGCAGGCGGTTATTGCGGGAACGCGCGAAGTATGGCGCGCCGTATTTGCGGCGACTCTTACTACAGTTTGTGTTTTTATTCCATTTATCTTTTCAGGTAATGATCTGGTTAAAACCCTTGGAAGGCAAATCGGAGTAGCGATAATTTCGACATTGCTGGTATCACTGGCGGTGGCTTTCCTGCTTATTCCAGCTTTCACTTATCAATTTCTGTTGAAGCGGAGGAATTTGCAATCCTCGAGTTTCAATGTCATCTCCCAGAAAAATCGTTTGATGCAGATCTACACCCTCTTTTTAAAATCATGCCTTCGATTTCCGGCACGCACTATTGTAATAGGTGTAATTGCTTTCTTCATAAGCGTCGTTTTTTGCCTTATGGTCAGTATTAATGTACCACAGGAAATTGAGCTTAATAATTTTAGCCTCTACGCTATCTTACCCAGTGGAACGACTCTTGAATCCGCGGACGAACAGGCTTTAGAGATGGATGAGCGCCTGAAAAATGTGGCCGAGATAGAAGAGCGCCGCGCCAACATCCAGGAAGACAATATCATCTTAAACTTTAAGCTAGCAGAGGATTATGAGGATACTGCTGATCAAAATATCAACAGCATCAAGGAGGAGATATTCGACGTGCTTTCTAATGCCTATCCCCGTATCGATTTTTCCTATGAGGAACCAACACAAAATGTAAGATTCATGGGCGGCGGCGGCGGTGGTGGCGGCGGCGGGGTGCGGAATTTTTCGCGCCTGCTCGGTATCGGCGCCAGCCAGGAGAGAGTCGTCATTCAGGGACAGGACCTTGATCTATTGCGAGCGATTGCCGACGATATCCAATACAACATTGACGAACTGGAAACGGTTCGCAGCTCATCGCTGAGTGTCTCAGATCAGTCGCCGAGTATTGACCTTTTTCTGGATAAGCCGGCTATGAGCCATTTTAACGTTGGCCTTCAATCTATTATGGGGGAGCTTAACAGCTTCCGGAATCAGACATCTTCCGGAGCAAACCTAAAACAGGGCACAGAAGAAATAAACATAATCCTGAAAAATAAAGAGGATAAAGAGAAAATCTCGGAGGACCTGCGCCAGCTGCAGGTACCATCTTCCTCAGGCGGTACAGTACCTCTCTTGCAGCTGGCACAAATGGTTTACTCCACCGGGTACTCAAGAATCAACCGCATAAACCAGGAAAAGCAGGTTGAGGTGATTTACCGTTTTGAATCTGAGATTGAAGATTCAAATCAACTGCTTGATGATGCCCGCACCTCAGTCGAACTCATCGTGGCCGACATAACACCGCCGCCGGGAGTGCTTATAGAAGTGGTGCATGATGAAAGTGATCTCTCCGAGTTTTACTTTCTGATTTTTGTCGGAATCCTTTTGATCTACATGGTTCTGGCTTCAACATTCGAGTCCCTGATCACGCCTCTGGCAATGATGTTCACTCTTCCGCTTGCCACCATCGGCGCTTTCTGGGGGCTCATCCTAACCGGCAACTCGATCTTTAACGCTAACGTGCTGGTAGGATTTCTTATTCTGCTTGGAGTGGTTGTCAATAACGGAATTATTCTGATCGATTATTCCCGCCTCCTTCGAAGACGGAAGTTCAGACCGATACGGGCGCTTTTGACTGCCGGACAGGTGAGGGTCAGACCCATTCTGATTACCACCATCACCACCATCCTCGCAATGCTTCCAATAGCGATGGGAAAGGCGGAATACATCTCACAGATCGGCGCTCCGTTTGCCATTACCGTCATAGGCGGACTCAGTGCCGCCACCATTTTTACGCTGCTTCTGGTTCCCACCGTTTCTTTCGGTATTGAAAACACGCTGTTATGGTGGCGCAGGCTGAATTGGAAAATCAAGGTCATTCAGCTTGTTGTATTCTCAACCGGGGTGATGCTGTTATATAAGAATGTAGATTCATTCCTCTGGCAGGCAGCATATACCACCGCCCTGCTGGCGGTCATCCCAGCCTTTACTTATTTCGTCCAGATCAGCCTGAAGCGCAGCAGAGCGACTGTCATACCCAAAAACCAGCCTATAAAGATCACCATTCGAAACGTTAATAAACTCTATGATAACTACTCTCGATTCATCAGAGAGTGGAGACAGGGCAAAAGGCAGCAGGAACGACTGGAGCAGGACGGACTTCTGCAAAAAATTGGAGGATCTGTCAATCTGGTGTGGCAGTGGCCCCTTTGCCTGTTCCTTTTTTATTTTTCCTATTTTTATCTTCGATGGGGCTTCTGGGTCCTGGTTTTTTCAGTAACATTTTATATATACATACTAATCCTGACACGCCCCTTTCTGCTGCCCGAGAAGAAAAGCACAAGCTCGAGGCGCGGAAAACGCTTAAGAGCGCTGCTCTTTAAAGTAATTTTCTGGGGTCTGCCTCTGGCTAATTTGATCTGGTATCGAAGTCAATGGGGTCGTCTGGAAGCGGTAATACTCATCGCAGGGCTCTGGTATCTGGCAATAACTGTTTATTCCACATCGCAAAAGCTTTATCGCGAGAAAATTGACATAAATCGCATTTCCGGCCGTCTCAAACGGATAAGGAAGACCTTCTACCGGTTTGTCAAGATCATTCCTGTGATAGGCAAACAGAGGGTGCCCTTTAGAGCGCTAAACCAGGTTTCACTCGAAATCGAAAGCGGGATGTTTGGCCTGATCGGTCCAAACGGCGCCGGAAAAACGACTTTGATGCGAATTATCTGCGGCATCCTGCAGCCAAGCCAGGGGAAGGTCATGATTAACGATATTGATCTCGAAAGCAAGCGGGAAGAGTTCCAATCACTCATCGGCTATTTACCGCAGGAGTTCGGCACCTATGAAAATATGACCGCCTACCAGTTCCTCGACTACCAGGCATTACTCAAAGGACTCTGGGACAGTGACCGGCGCCGCAAGGTTGTCGAAAATGCCATCAGCTCCGTCCATCTTGATGAGGACCGCGATGTCAAGATCAAAGCTTTCTCAGGCGGAATGAAACAGCGGATCGGCATCTCTCAGACATTGCTTCACCTTCCCCGGATTCTTGTGGTTGACGAGCCTACCGCAGGTCTCGACCCCCGCGAGAGGATCAGGTTTAGAAATATGCTTTCCGAACTGGCCCGTGAGCGGGTGGTTATCTTTTCGACTCACATCATTGAAGACATCTCCAGCTCATGCAATAGGGTTGCCGTTTTGGATGATGGTGAGGTCAAGTTCATCGGCACCCCGCTTGATATGATAGAGTTTACTAAGGGTTTTGTCTGGCAAGCTCGAATTACCGAGAGGACTTTCGAGGATATCCGTTCGAAAACCTGGATCGTCCATCATATGCATGATGGGGAACTAATCCGTGTCCGGATTTTGGCCAGAGAAAAACCCCTAAAGGATGCCATACCGGTCACGCCAACACTTGAAGACTCCTATATGTGGCTGATAAGCCAGAAGGAATAAACGCATGTTGCCAGCAGAAAAGAGTATGCCTTCAACAAAAATCTTCATCGATAGAATGAAAAGTCTGGTGGCTTTTATCCGCTACAACGCCACCAATGTTTTTGCCGGAAAGTCTATCTATTTCCTTATTCTGGCAATTGTGCTTCTCTTTGCGGTAGCGATCTTCTATGTTCTGAATAATGATGCTCCTCCTGGCGCACAAGCTGTTTATTATTTCCTGCTGGTGCCCGGGATATTGCTGATATTCTATCCTTCAGCCTATTCGATCCAGAGTGATATGGACTCCAGGATGATAGAGACTTTGTTTGGTATTCCGGACTACCGCTATAAGGTCTGGCTGGCCAGAAACCTCACTCATTATCTGGTCGTCGCGGTTCTCTTGTTATTGCTGGCTGTATTGTGCCGGCTGGGACTGGCGACTTTCTCCCTGGAGTCAATGCTGTTTCATCTGATGTTCCCGGTCGTTTTCCTGGGCAGCCTCGGTTTTATGACCGCTGTCCTGACACGAAGCGGCAACAGCACAGCCGTGGTGATGGTAGCGGTCGTTCTCTTCTTCTGGTTTGCAGCCGAGTCGCTGGAGGGAAGCCCCTGGAACCTTTTCCACAATCCTTTCGCAGACGTGGAACAGATTGAGACGTTGCTCTTGAGCGAGACTACCCTTTATAACCGGATCTATCTCTTTGTCGGTTCTGTGATCGCGACCATGTTCGGCCTCTTACGGCTCCAGCAAAGGGAGAAATTTGTCTGACGCTCTTTCTGGCCACAAACACCCTTGTAATACAAAGATTGATAAAATCCGTTCTTTATCTTTTACATAATTTTTATGTGTCAAAAATAAAGATTTGACATGATTCTATTCTTAGGAAATTCATTCTCAACCGCTCGGATTCTCGGGTTTGTGGAATTCAAGCCAGATGCCGTAGTTCACGCTTTCGCTGCCTATCGGTTTGGGGATTCGAATTCGATATTCATTAATTTCCAAAACTTTCATAATCTCTCGCAACTCAGCCGCTGTCTTGGCAACGTCATACTTGGGTCCCCCATTTTGTTTCGCCCGCACTTTTCGAGCAACCTCCACAGGGAGGTTCTCAGAGAATCCCCGACCGATAAAGGCGACGCCGCCGGGTTTCATAACACGATAAATCTCGGAAAACGCCAGCCGTTTATCGTCCCATAAATGGAACGAACCCCGTGAAACAATGATGTCGGCATAGTTATCTCGAAAAGGCAAAGCTTGAGCATCGGCGAATACAGCGCTGATCCGATGTCCCACCTTCGCTTCCTCCGCCGCCTTGAAGAAGAGCGGGAAGAAGTGGGGGTTAATATCGGCGTTAATCCAATGCATTAGCCGGGTCCGTTTACAAAGATCTATGATTAGTGTTCCAGGACCGCTGCCGAGGTCGATACCTATGCCCTTTTTATCAGCAAGTTGAAACTCGCAGACAATCTGTTCTGCCAAAGGCCCGTATACCGGGGCAAGTACAGTGGTTGCGACGCCCCAAAATTTCAAAGCATATTCACGGCTATGAGCGTCGGACGATTGTACAAGTAGCATATCAGCTAAGCAGAACTGCCCAGCAATACACCAACACAAAAATATGGCTATTTTCTTTCTAAGCAATTTCCTTTTTTGGGAAGCAACGATTATCTGCATTTTTTGTTTGATATTCAGCCGATGACGTTCTCTATTTCTATATCACAATAAAAAATCATGGTCAAAATACGAGAAACGGATAAACGAGTTGAGCATGATTTCTTCTTATGTTATAAACAATAAAGAATATTAGCTGCAGGAAATTGTACAAATATGCAAGAATATTGCAGCAGATGCAAAAACCTAATTCCAGTATAGTCTTTTTTGAAAGAATTATATACAACGCGATAAATATGTATACAATGTCATTGCGAGCCCTGAATCAGATTTAGGAACAACTGTTATGGATAAATTATTCAGAAAAATAAAATACATATTATTAATTATTTTCATCGTAAACATATCTTTTAATGATCTTTTTGCAGATAAAAAGGCCAAATATCATGTCATTATTGATACAGATTGTGCAGCGGATGATTTGAGGGCAACTTGTATGCTTTTGGCGTCAAGCAAAGTAGAAGTTCTTGCTATAACAACTTCCGACGGGGCTTTAAATCCACAAGAGGGATTAGTAAAAGTAAATGCTTTGCTCAAAACTTTTGGACATGAAGGCATTCCGTATGCCGCAGGAAAAACGCTACAAAATACACCACCTGTTTATAGAACATTTGCTCAAAGCATAAATTGGGGAGATGAGAATTTCATAAACATTAATTATAAAATGAATGCAGAGGATTTAATCACCTCCTCCATTGAATTGGAGGAAAAGCCTATTACAATAGTTGTTATGGGGCCGTTAACCAATATATTTAATTTTCTACAAAAAAATCAAGAGAAACAGAATGAAATTGAACGAATTATCTGGTACAACGAGCAGATACATCCTGCAAAAGGAACAAATTACAAGACAGATAAAAATGCGGCCGATTATATTTTAAATCAAAAAATTAAAATAGATGTTATTAGTATCGGAGAAGTAGCATATTCGGTTAATGAAGATTTCCTGCAAGCACTCGGGAAGATAAAATCACCTTATGCACAAAAAATTGTATGTTCTCATAAAAACAGTGAAATTATTCAAAAAATTAAGTCGAAGCATTTAAAATTTTGGGACGATTTAGTGCCTATTTTTTTACTTTATCCTGATTTATTCAATTCCAAAAAGTTTAATAAATTTCCTGCTCAAAGTATTCACAGTGCTACAGATTATAAAGAAATTGAAAAAAAAATAATTACAATTTTAGATTGCGATAAGCAGGACAAAAGCATTGTCCTGAAACGTTTTCCCGATAATCCTACTTGGATCCGTGAAGATGTTGCCAAACATATGAATCAAATCATTGAAAAACACGGAAGAAAAGAGTGGAAAATTGTGACATTGACAAACGAATTTCATGAACATTTAGGAATTTATTCCATTATAGGAGCAAAAATGGGATTACGTGCAAGAGAATACTTTAATGTAGATATCGACGAATTAAAAATTGTTTCTTATGCCGGCAATACGCCTCCAATCAGTTGTTTAAATGATGGTTTACAGGTCAGTACAGGGGCTACATTAGGACATGGCACCATTTCAATAACTAATGAGTTTTCACCCAGACCACAAGCAGATTTTTCTTTTAAAACCACTACCCTTTCCTTAATTTTAAAAGATGAATACTGGGAAATAATTAAAAATGATGTCAGGCAGGGTATTGAACAATATGGTAATTTAACTGATGAATATTGGCAATTTATTCGTGAATTGGCAATTCAATATTGGTTAGAATGGGATAGAAGAGAAATATTTAATTTAGAAATAAATTAATTTATTGGTACTTTTTAATTTTTACGTCTCACCCACTTAATAGCATCAGCTGTAACATAAGTCAGATCATTCTTATCGGTAAGTTCTATCCTTTTTTCCCCGGAGGATAAATGATAGGCACCTAAATGGTTCCAGCCAATTTCAGCGTTTTTCAGGTCAAAGTTGACCTCCTCAACTCCATCATCATGAAATATCATAAACTGTTTCTTTCCGCTGCTTCGTTTTGCCTTTCCCTTTTTACCCCAATTTATCTTCTGGCTTACACCTTCATGATAGAAGTATATATCGTAGTTTCCCGATTCTTTTATTTCCACATTCCAGGCTGCCTTGCTTTCGCCATTTTTAGATTTTTTAATAAAACCGGAGCGCACAAATTTTCCAAAAAAGTTTTCGTTTGTAGTAAGCACCCAGATTTTGGGTGGATCCCAGGTGTTCATAAATGAGTAAGTTTCCTTTTCATCAGATTTACCAGAGAGGTTATTCAGAGTACGCTGCAGCCAGCTTTCTTTGGCACCTGAAACGATCTCAAACCCCATATCCTCGTTATCAACTAAAAATTCTCCATCGGTACCGGGTAATAATTCCATATATGGGGTTGAACTTTCTACTTCCATGGCCTGTTGTCCTGGTTTAACTTCCTGCTTCCAAAATGGAAAAGTGATCACTGATGGTATATTCTGAGAGACAAATGTGTCGATTGTCATACTGAGGGGGGGCTGGTCTATAATAATCCCCACGTCTTTGGTGGTTTTAGCCGGAATCATCATCAAACGGGAATAGTCGCTTTGGCCTTGTTGTCCACCTCCACCTTTGGGCCTCTTGTAATTTTTATTTCCTCCACGGTAAAGGAAACTGAGTTTTATTAAACCCTCTATTTCTGTTGGATTGGTTATTTTAAATTTCACCTGGGTTCTGGTATGTTCTTTTTCAATAACCTGGTAACTTTTAAGACCTTCTATAATATATCCGGGAAGTATTTTGTCATGGTACCAGGAATTTATGTAAGTTTTTAAATCAATATCACCAAGAGTAGAGATAAAATTTTCAAACTGGTCTTCTGTGATCTTTGAAAAACGAAAATTTTTTAAAAAATCATTGAGCTTAATTTTAAAACTTTCTTCCCCAAGTTTAGCCTCCAGAAATGAGAACAGATGTCTTCCTTTTATTTTCAGAGCCGTACTGAGCGAACTTACTCTCTGAGATTGTTCCTTTACTAAATTGGATAAAGAAATTTCTTTTAAAATCAGGCTGGTTTTTTCCGCTTCAGAAAGACCCTGCCCCCACTCACGCCCAAACATCCTTGTGGATGAGGATGTGTCCCCATGAAAATAAGTTTCCAGGGCATAATTTAGAATAGGGCAACCGGATGAAGAGAGATAGGTTTGATAGGAAATATAGTTGGGAAAAATTTCAAATTTAGGTTTAGTATCAACCTCGATCATGGTCTTAATTCTTGCCTGGGGAACCCAGATTACGTTACTGGAACCTGCTTGGGTTCCCAGCAAATCAGTTTTTACAAATCTCTCAAAGTTGTATTTCTGAATATCTTTTTCAGTTATGGCAGGACCTTTTTTGCCAATCTTCCTCCGGACATTACGGTCCCATACCGGAAAATCTGCGCTGCCGCAGATAGTACCCATTTCAGGTAAAAATACCAGTTGTGGTTGAACCATATCCTGGCCAACAGTCCACATCCGCTCATAACTGTAAAATTGAATGGGGACTTCAATAAGGGATAATTTACTGAATGGGTATTCCATTCCCAGCCCTACTTCATACTCATTTTTCAGGTAGCGAATTGTATCTGGAAATATATCCCCCATCTTGTTAAAGCAAGGAGTGAAATAATCGTGGCCGGGCAAGCTGAATAAGGAGTAAATGATGCCGTCTACTTCGATATTACGCTGGTCATAGTTGCCTATTGTAAGGGAAATCTGCGGTAAAGGCATTTTTGGTTTAAAAGTATAGTTATCCTGATTACCCTGGGTGTTTATTTCTAACAAACCCTGTGAAATGGCTTTTTTCCCTTTAGGTACTGTTACTGAAAGGGTATATTCTGTATAGTCTCTGGCTATTTCTGAGGGAAAAGCTGCTCCTGGAGGAAGCCCTGAAACCGGATACCAGCCAGATTCAGGTGTTAGGTGAAGAAAATCCGAGGAAATAAAAGCATAACGTTTGGGGATATTGTATATCCACAACTGGTGCAGACTTTCAAAATGTGAATTTGATATATCGAGATAACAGTAATTTTCATCAATTGAACCTGAGTACAAAATTGTCAGGTTAATTAATTCAGCTTGTTTAACGGGAGAAGCAGGTATTATTTGGAGAATATGGTTTATTCTTTGAAAATTTAATTCCCCTTTATCACCAGACACCCGGTTCACTATAAGTCCAGGATTTAAAGTAAGTATTATTTTATCTACCGGAGTGGTAGAGCTGTTGGTAAGTACAAGTTTTGCAGTGGCCTCTATCTCATCTCCTTCATGATGAAGGCTGATATCACAATTGGTCATTGTAGCAGTAGGTATATCGATGACGGCATTGCTTGAAGCTTTGAGTAGATGCCGGTATTCACGATCAGCCAATTTCCCTTTTATGAAGCTGTGACCAAACACGAATGCCAAAAGCAAGCAAAATATCATGAAAACTCCGGCTCCGATGTTGTGCATGACCGACTGCCGCAAGCGTCTGGTCAAAAGTACAGTAGCTGCAATGAAGCTCAATCCCAGAAGTAAGTAAACGCCGCGGATCAAAAGGAGCGGCTGTACATTTCCAAGTCCAATGAAA
>JAGLWV010000270.1 GCA_023133225.1 Candidatus Aminicenantota bacterium
TTCATGATATCTGGATTTTGGATATCAGGATTCATGATATCGGGATTGACATACCAATTCATTATATCGGGATTATGGACCTCGGCGTTCTGGATATCCGGGTTTTGAATATCGGGGTTTTGAATGTCCGGGTTTTGAATATCAGGATTTTGAATATCAGGATTTAATACAACAGAGCTTTCAAGACCTTCAGGAATGAGATCTCCGTAGGGTAGATCGATTTCAGCTATATCGATCCTCACCGAAGCTTTCGGGTCAGACGAATAGACAAAAACCGATCTTGATATGGATGAATGAGGAGCAATTTCCACATCCAGCCAGTCGAGATCATCAAACTCCAGAAACGATGCTTTTCCATCTGGATAATCTGGAGGTTGATTGGCAATTGTCAGACGAAAGCTTTTTATTTCATCGGTGGTGTTTTTCACGAAGACGACGAATGCACGTGGAATGCTCTCACCGTCAGGTGTTTCTCCCAGGGTTCCCAGTGGCTTGGTATTCCCAGGGGAACCTGCTATGATTCCCTGGGTAATGCGGGAAGTGTAAATATTTTGGTTCCGCATCCCTGTTTTTATCCAATCTGAACAGAAATTACCAGTTTGAAAATTTGGATCTAATTGTGTAGATATTGGGGGACTGTAGTTTATCCAATCATGGTCTATAGGTGGGCGCACGTCGCGGTTATCGGTCCAGGCGACATGGAAAATGGTCCTGTTCGAAGGTTCTGTATTATAACGCCAATTGCCATCCTCATCCAATACGAACGTGGGGGATGGGGCAATATCTATATAGTCGCCCATGAAGGGCCATGTCCCTATTTTGAATAGCGGGTAATTTACACAATTAAACTGGACCTGTTGTACAGAGTAATTACCCTCTTCGCCTGTAAGGATGTAAAGGTAACGAGAAACCTGTTTGGAGGGCTCAAATTGGGGATTTTCTCCAGGATCAGTTTGAGCGACCCTGACATCGAGGGTGTGGCGCGTTTCGCCGGTTTGATCATCAATGTACTCAGTAAAACGTTGAGAAAAATCATTGCGCTGGTCTAACCATACCACTATTAACTTTCCTGCTGCATATGTTAATGATGGCATGATCTGTTGGCCGAGAGCACCTGCCTCCTCGATGGGTTCCGGGTTCGACCATATTAGGCCATCACTTGAAGTCGAGAGCACGATACGAGCATTTCCCGATGGTCCTCCCATCCGCTGCGACCAGGCCAGGTAGACACGTCCGGATTCATCGACGGCTAAGGTTGGGTAGCTGTTGGTGCGAAAAGAGGCCGGGGTAGATGCTTGATCGAAAGGATAAAACGAAGCAACCTCAATGATACTTCCAAATTCCGTACCCCCGTTAGTTGACCTGGATACACAGATGGAGTTATTGGACTCATTTCCTACACCAAATCGCCGCCAGGCAAGGTGAACATGACCATTTCCTGTTGGATTAACGGCAATTGTTGTTCCCTGATAGATATATCTGATTTTTGGACCTATTTTGGAAGGTTTGCTCCATCTTTCACCGCAGTCTGTGGATCGGGCGAAGAAAATTTGACTTTTAATATTTTCTCCTTCACCAGAAAATGCACTATAGGCAATGTAAACATTTTGTTTGGGAATACGTTGTCCATCGATGATGACTCGCTTGTCTTTACCGGATGGAATATCAACAGCTAACCATGGCTTATCTAGGAATCGGTCTGCGTTTCCAAAAGCAATAATTTTTGTATCTAGATACTTTATACAGTTGTATTCCTCCCAGTTTTTCTCTTTGTTGTTGTTATCAATGAAGCGGGAGACAAAGACTACGCCATCATTCGTTTTTCGATCAAAGGCGATTCCAATATAGTAGAAAAGCCCGTTAATTCCGGCCCGCACTACAGGATCTGCAGCAGCAGGATAGTCTTTGAGCGGCGAAGCCAATCCTTCATCTGAAAAATCTTGAGGGAAACCTGGGAGAAGGGTGGTTATCCATGATTGGCCACCATCAAAGGATTTGAATACGCCTAGCCAGGGTTCCCGCGGAGCTTGAGCATTTATTTCCCCTTCTTGACCAGGTAATTCATCTCCGGTCTTCCCAGGTATATCTATCGTCCTGTAATCATTGGCACCTGCAAGTAGATGAAGTGGGTTGCGTGTGGAGACAGCAATCGATGGTTCATTTTGCCGCTGAAGCCATGGATCACCGTTTGGTAGTTGGGTTCCGGCGACCATGTTCACGTTTCGGCCGGCAATTATGTTTTTACTTGGATTTTGTGAGTTTGTCGGAATTCCTGATGCTACCAACAATAAAGTAGCAAACAATAAAAAGAAAAATAAGCGACGTATCGACATGACTGACCTCCTTCCAAGGGCGCCTTATTTAATCCGGGGGCTAATTACCCTGGGACAGCCAAATAGTTCCAGGGGAATTAGATATTTTGGAGGAATGAAAAAAAAGTGTTTTAGGTATTTTGAAATTGGAAAATGTGTTTGAATAGTAGAGATATACTAATGCGAATTGTTTGAAGTTTTCCCCGCCGTGCTTCCATCTACCTCTGTTCCCCGCAGATGGAAAAATTAATACCACATCGAAAATATAATGTCAAGTAAAAAAGGGAGTAAAAACAGGAGTAAATACGAGAGTAATAATGAGAGTAAAAAGAAACTTTTTACTTTTTCTCTTTTTCTTCTTTTTTCTCTGCCTTCCAGTCTTTGATGTTTTTGGGGAATTCTTCGAGGAAGGCAGAGTCAACCCTGAAGAGATAATCGAGTCGTGTGTTTTTCACTACGACTTTTTTCGCTTCCTTGTCCTCGGTGCCGAAAAGAACGGTAATTTCCTTGACCTTTCCTTCATCCTCCTCGACCCAGATCTTAACTTCGTCCTGAGGGCTGTCCAGCCCGTAGTCTTTCAAGCTCAAAGGAGGGTCGATGAATTCTTCGGCTTCCAGGCTTTCGATTTTCCGGATGAATGTCAGAATTTTATCGGTATCTGCCTCGTCTTTCACCGGAGATTCGAAGCGCCAGATATCATCCTCATCTTTCGTCACAGTCAACTCTATTTCTCCCTTCTTCAGATAAAGGCGGTTTGCTTCCCAACTGTAGAAATCGGCAACTCCTTTTTCCCTTAATTCCTCAACCTTTTTTTCCAAATCAGAGAGGACTACTTCCTCTACGATCACGATTTTAGAGGAGAGGGAAGTGGTGGCATAGAGTTTATCTTCTTCTTTATGAAGAAGAAATGTCACTTCCTGATTTGAGAGAGGCATGGCCAGGGCGATTTCATACTCCGGACGGGAGAGTCCGTATTTTTTGAGTTCTTCTTTCTTTTTTTCTTCCGAAACGAACTCTTTGGCTTTCATTCCCGAGAGCGAGCTAAGGACTGTATCGATTTTGTTTTCTTCGGCGAGAGCGTCGACGGGTTTTTTAAGGAACCATTCTTCTTCTTTTTTCGAAGCTTCCCAGCTGGTTTCTTTGGCCCGAAGTCTGATGCTTTTCACCTCATCGGTCTCAAAGCGGAATATATCCTTCTGGCGAAAATCAAAGAGCTTCTTCTCCATCAAACTCTTGAGATGGCTGGGAATAAGAACAATCCTTGTCTCATCGTCTCTTTTGGCAAAAAACGTGTTATCCAGAGGATTCTCCATGCCAATCAGGATTTTGACCGGCTTTTCCCTGTCTTTAAACCAGAGGGAGACTTCTTTTTGCGGAATATTGTATTTTTCAAGCTCATCAGGCTCCTCTTCCACCACTCTCTCTA
>JAGLWV010000271.1 GCA_023133225.1 Candidatus Aminicenantota bacterium
TTCTTGTATAAAACAACTCTGCCAAGAGATACATATGTCATAAAAAATGGCTACTTGTATGCCCTTGAAGTCCGGGATAATGAAATTGTAAAACGATTTAAGATTAAAAACTGGAATCGGATAAAAGAAGGAATCTAATCCTAAATAATTTTGACGCGTTAAAACCAAAATTCCCTATGACCTGCCCCCATCAATGTGCCACTCTTTGAGTTAGGTTTTTAACCTCTTGAACCTGCCCCTTGATTAGGTCCATTTTCTATGTAAGTTTTAAAAAATGCAAGTCATTTTCGATAGTCCCTGGAGGCCGGATCATGGCCTGCTCGACAGGACGCTTCTGTCCGGCGAATTCCGCAGGAGAGATATTGCCGAAGGAACTGTGAGGACGGTTCAGATTATAGTCCCGTCTCCATTCCTCGACCTTCTCCTTTGCATCCTCCAAGCTTAAAAACCAATGCTAGCTCAAGCACTCCAAACGGAAACGCGCATTGAACGACTCGATATAGGCGTTGTCTCCTGGTTTTCCGGGACGGGAAAAATCCAGTTTAACATGGTTCCAGTAGGCCCAAAGATCTACGTCCTTACTGATGAACTCTGGGCCGTTGTCCACTTGGATCGTTTGAGGCTTTCCGTGCTCTTTGACAACACCCTCCAAAACCTGAACAACCTCACATCCCCGGATGCGCTGGGCCACATGGATGGCCAGACTTTCACGGGTATGATTGTCCACTAACGTTAAAAGCCGGATCCGATGCCCATCAAAGAGCTGATCCGACATAAAATCCATGCTCCAACACTCGTTTTTTTCATATGCCGCAGGCCGAAGTTTCCGCTTTAAACAGGCCCTGCGCCGCCTGGGAGGCTTGCTCCTCATGCTTAAACCCTCTTCTCTGTACAACCTATAAACTCGCTTGTGATTCACTTCCCAACCCTCACGCCAAAGCAGTATGTGAAGGCGCCTATAACCATAGCCCACCCGGGCTGTGGCAAGCTCACGCAGACGCATCCTGAGCATCGATTGATGTTTGAGACATCACCTGGAAAAAACTTCAGATATTCGAAGGAAGGCTACCGACTTCTTCAGTTTGTCCTGGAGCAGAGGTTTGGCCGGAGCCCTCAAGTAATTCTCGACTCTCTTTTTTGAAGGAATAAGACTTCAGTTTTTCTCCTCCAATTTTTATCCAGTATTTCCTGAGTTTTTTTATCAGTGGACCGTTTAAGATTTCTTTTTTCGGATTCTAAGCCTTTTTATACTGAGTTGGATGAAAGAACTGTTAGCGCTTTTTCTTTGCTAGCTCTGCACGGGCTTCATCCACCATCACTTTGACCTCTTTCATGAGAGTGGGCACATGGTATGGAATGCCGTCTTTGATCGTCCATTCGATACCGCCCCCGCGCGCTACCTTGGCTTTGGGATCTCTAGGATTGATAGCGCTGTAGTTGTCTACGACTTTTCCGTCGTATGTCAGCACATCGGTTCCGTACGGATTGAGCAAACGCAGGTTCTCGATCGGATTGCCATTAACGACAAGCAGGTCGGCTATGAATCCTTGGCGCACACGTCCGAGGCGGTCCTCCATCCCGATCATTTTGGCTCCGTTCACGGTCGCCATCTTAATCACCTCGAGGGGATGGAATCCTGCCTCCTCGAGAAGCTCCATTTCATGGACCTGTCCGAATCCGTAAACCGTGTAAATGAATCCGGCATCATCCCCAACAGCTATGTTGCCGCCTTTCACGCCAAACTCCTTTAAAGCATCCATCCAAACCTGGTAGTTTTTCTTCCAGCGCACCTCCTGGGTGTTTGTCCATCCTAAGAAGTAGGAGCCGTGGTTCCGGAAACTCGGTTTGAAGTACTGCTCAAGTGTCGGGTGGAGGTAATCTTTGTACCACGGAAGGTTCTGGGCCCGGATGACATCTCGGCTGGCAACGTAAATGGAGAGCGTCGGGCACCAGGTGACGTTGTTCCTGATCATCAAATCGAGGACGTCGGAAAGTTTCTTCCGGTTGAGATTCTGCTGGATGTACAGTTCCCCGGCGCGGCCGAAACGGTGGATCTCGTTGCTGGCGTTGTGCTCAGGCGGGAAGTTTTGGATGCCGTCGAGGGCAGCGTCTGCCACCCCATAAAAATGCTCGATGGAAGTCACACCCAACTCGGCCCAGTCCTTTGCCGTTGTCTCGTCCACTGCGATGTGAACAGCTGTCCGGAGGCCCTGTTTTTTCGCTTCGTCCATCAAGGCTTCGGCCAGGTCTCTGTCCATGCCTGACGTTTTCAGACCGTCAACGCCCTGCTCCTTGGCGTAGCGTACACCTTCACGGATGAGTTTTGCCGTGTGGGACCCTTTTGCCGTCCAGATCCTTTCGTAGAGCAGGATCCGCGGTGCGATCATGGTATGATTTGCGCTCTCTGCGCGCCATTTTTTCGCCTTTGTCCAACTGGAGCCCACATCGCGAACGGTTGTTGCGCCAGCCGCAAGGTAGAGGTTCATCTCGTACTGGAGCGGCTGTGGAATGCCTCCACGCTGGTCCTGGAGATGCATATGGCCGTTTATGATGCCTGGCATCACGTACTTGCCGGTAGCGTCGATAACAGCATCAGGTTTCCAGTTTCTCCTCACATAGCCGACTCGCGCGATCCGCCCGTTTTCAATCGCAATATTTGTGGGCCCGAAGGGTGGTTCTGCATTTCCGTAGATGACCATCGCGTTTCTGATCAGGAGACGCTTGTACGATTTGGCGTGTACCGGCTTGTTTGTCTCCGAGGAGGGCTGGGTGGCTTGTGAAGCCGTCATGACCGTGCTTCCAATAACCATAATACTGATTACCAGAATGATAAACACTCTTACTAGCATTCTTTTTTTCATGTTTTCCTCCATAGACTGTTATTGCTCTAATGGGGAAATCCTATTACATGGAAGAAAAAGATGTCAAGTGTCAATTAATCCCCAAACAGATAAATCCCATCACAATTTAATATTGGAATTAAAACAGGGAAGAATAAATAGGGCCAGAGTATAAGGATAAAGACTTAAAATTTAAATTTGAGTCCAGCACGAAAGGAGAAACCAGAGTAGCTAAAATTGGAAATCCTATAATCAATATCTCCCACGTCTTCTTCCCCAAAAAACTGTAGTTCATAAAGAAATGTTGAATCTGCTGCAACCAAGTTTTCCATCTCTTCGGCTGATGCAGCAAAATAAAATGCGGATCCTGAAAAAGGAATCAATTTGGTTTTAAATTCTCTGAAATTGACCACTCTGTAGAGTGCCTCCACCGATAAAAAAAGATTCAACGAGAGGTCGAAATCAACACCCGCACCCGCATGAAATCCCAGTGAATGGGCATTGCTCTTGAATAGTCCAGCAAGATGCAGCAAATAACCGGACTTAATTTCCAATTTATCCGCGGTACATTTTATATTTCCTATATAATAACCGATCCCTCCAATAAAATTCGCTTTGACGCCTCCTATCACAGGAAATGAAAAGATGCAGGATAAATAGAAAGGATTTATTTCCGAGCGGAGTTCAGGAGAAAGAGAGAATTCTTTGTATGAATCACCTTCTTCAGAGGAAGAAAAAAGGCCTGAACTGCCGTTTAACATCCGAGAGATATACCCGGTTCCTATGGCTAAACTGAAGTTCGGATGAAACTGGTAGATGAATTCGAGGGTAATATCCATGCCTGGACTCGTTCTTTTCCCTTTGACTGAACTATAATTGTAATAGTCTGTGGTCATATGCCACGAGTCCTCCACATAACCTTCGTGCATCAAAGCGAAACTCATTTGGACAAAAAGCTGTTTCGATTCCAGACTGAGAGGCCAGATGAGTACAAAGCCCAATAATCCAGCCAAAAAATATTTTTTCATTTTTTCCTTCTTGTTATTGAAATCCTAAAACCATAAACATTTTTTAAAGACACTCTCCTAGTGTGGGAAATAATCAAAACAAAGAGAAGCCGGTATTATTCGATTATTTCAGGCTTTAAATGTTTGATGAAATATTCCCTCCTGGCATTTCCATAGCGCTGGAAGCGAATCCCATGTCTCTGTTCGGGATACATCATCATGTCAAACGTCTTATTGTGTTTCAGCAGTGCCTCCACGAGCTGAATGGTGTTTCCAGGATGGACATTATCATCAACAGCCCCGTGGTGAAGGGCCAGGTGTCCCTTCAGATCTTTGGCATAGTTCATGCATGAGCCTTTCTCATACCCATCCGGATTATCCTGAGGTCTTCGCATATACCTCTCCGTGTAGATCGTATCGTAATTTCTCCAGTCAGTCACTGGCGCGCCGGCAACTCCCACATGAAAAACATCAGGGGCTTTGAGCAAGGCGATGCAGGTCATGTAACCCCCGTAGGAATGGCCGTAAATACCCACTCTGTTTTCGTCCACATAAGGCCTCTTCCCAATGAATTTTGCAGCGGCGACATGATCCTCGAGCTCGATCTGGCCAAGATTCAAATACATCAGGTTTTGAAAAGCTTTTCCTCTTCCAGAAATACCCCTGTGGTCGATGGAGACGACAATAAAACCCAACTGTGCGAATGTTTGACTACCACTATTTAGGTTAAACCGGTTATATATCCTCTTGGCTCCGGGCCCACCATATACAGACATGATCATGGGATATTTTTTGTTTTTGTCAAAATGGGCGGGCTTAAACAGCATTCCGTCCAGATCATATTTTCCATCCGCGGATTTGAAAAGGAAATGTTCGGGCTTAATGAGCTTAAGGTCCTTGAATTCTTTACTGATGACGGTATTCCCCAGTTCTCTTATCAACTTGCCATCTGCATGATGAAGTGTGACTCTCCGGGGAGTATCAAAAGAGCTGAATGAATCCGTGAAGAATTTCCCGCCTGGAGAAAGGCTGACAGAATGAGAGCCGACTCCTTTTGTCAATTTCATGAATCCAGTGCCGTCGAGTTTCACCCGGTAGGCATAGGATTCAAGTCCCCTGTTTTCAGCGCGGGTAAAATAAATCCAGCCATTCTTTTCATCGACACCGAGAATTCTCCGAACGGGTACTTTTGCTTTAGTCAGTTGTTTGACCAAATTTCCCTGTAAATCATACAGATATATCTGGTTCCAGCCGCTTTTTTCCGACGTCCAGATAAAATGCTTGTTATCCTTCAAGAATCTGAGATCAAAATCAGCCTCTACATAACATTTATCTTCATCTTTCATTATCTGCCTTGCTTTTCCGGTTTTAGGGTCAGCTGCGAATAATTCAATGACATTTTGCAACCTGTTCATCCGCTGGTAGGTGAATTCCTTGCCGTCATTTGTCCAATGTCCTCTAAACAGGTAGACATTGGTTTCCATTCCTGTCTCTATCCGGACCGTCTTCTTGGTCTTTATATCCACTATGAAAAAATTGATGATAGGATTGTTCGTTCCGGCCTTAGGATACCTTTGCATCTCGAGTTCAGGAGCCGGACTGACATCATGAACGATGGGATATATCCCAACAGGGCTTTCATCGAATTGCATGTATGCGATTTTTTTAGAATCGGGGGACCACCAAAAGGCTTCGTACTGACTCAATTCTTCGGGATATACCCAGTCAGGAAAACCGTTCCTCAAATCTTTATGCCCGTTTGTGGTCAGGGCAGTTTCTTTGCCTTCTATGTCCTGTATGAAAAGATTGTAATTTCTGATGAATGCCCGGTATTTAAAATCCGGAGAAAAAACCTCGGAATAAACTCTGCCGCGGACACCTCTAATATCTTTTTCTGGCACATAAGATAATATATGGCCAGTAGCCAGAGTATAAACGTATGTTTTACTACCGACCATAAATCGGATTTTTTTGCCCTTATCTATATATGTGAACCGCCTGAACGGAAGTTTCTCTACTTTTTTGCTCGTGATCGTATTGTAAGCGGCGATGATTCCGGCATCGTCAAACAGGCTGCTTTTCTTACCTGATATTGGGTCGATCCTTTTAAAACTCTCCTCTTCGAAGAGATAATACGCCATCCCGTCAGGGGTCCATGTGATTCTGGATAGACCCTCAAACTTCACTAATTTCCGGCTCTCCTTCGTTAATTTTTCATAGAGAGCTTTTCCTCTAATCTGTGCTTGAGATGTAGGGCACAGAGAGAGTAGAAAAATGAAAATCAGAAATGGGAATGAAAGTGTTCTTAAAGATTTTTTCATGGTCATCTCCTCTTTTTGAATAAATGATTTACTTTTCATGTTAAAGTGTATTCTTGCTTATATCATAACGAAAATCTGTGGTCAAAAAAAATAGGTGAAAGGGGTCGCGTCTCAACATTTGACATTTCTAGGATAGAGCGACTAAGCATTACGTACTTAATGAAATGTCAAATGTTGAGACGCGACCCCTTTTTTTCTCTCTGAAGTGATACTGAAAAGATTCAGAACAATTCCAGGCCGGCAAAAAACAGGGTATATACTTCTCCTGAGCTGAGAAAGGTATTGTAGTCTGATATATAGCCCAGGCCGCTTCCTGCAAACAGGGAGAATCTCTTAGAAAGCTCCATGTTCAATGAAGCTCGCAGCAGGGCAACGTGCTGGTCCCTTTTTCCCATTCTTTTCCGAAATATATCTTCGTTATCCAGATACATATACCCGATATCAGTGTTCAAAGAAAGACGGCCGAAAGGAAATGAGACGCCGTAAAATCCTGCGTAAACAAGAGATTCCGTTATATCCCCGTAGAAGTTGATGCCGCCAAGGGTGATAATAGAATATATATTGTTAACAGTGAATTTCACACCGCTGTTCATCCCACTTAGGTTGCTGGCCCAGTTGATCCATTTAATCCTTCCGTCATATTTGGAAATGTTGATAAGGCCCACGGGGATACCGTCACCTTCTATCGAATAATTGATCAATCCCAGCTGAAACCCATCCAGTTTTCCGGCTGTATTGACAACTCCTATTTGGGCTCCCCTGGAGGTGGCAGCGATATTAAATGTCCCGAGCTGTAGCCCGGAAAGCACATCACCCACGACATTAAATCCGCCTGCTACCTGAAGGCCGTTGTAATCATCTCCTGTAACATTAAATCCACCTGCTGCCTGCAGGCCGTCGTGATCATCTCCTGTAACGTTAAATCCAGCTGCTGCCTGCAGGCCGACATAATCCTCACCGGTCACGTTGAAAGCTCCGGTTGCCTGTATCCCTCTGAATCTTTCTCCTGTAACATTAAAAAGCCCTGAAGCCTGCAACCCTACAGCATCTTCTCCGACAACATTTAATCCTCCGGTCACCTGAACTCCTCGAAAGGAGTTTCCAACGACACTGATGAGTCCGGAGGTCTGCCATCCGTGGAAGGTTTCTCCGGATACGCTGATCCCTCCACAGAGTTGGATTCCTGAAAATCGTTTACCGGCGACACTAAAACCGCCGACTATTTGGACGCCGGTAAATTCGTCTCCACATACACCGGCAAGACCGGCTATCTGAAGCCCATTGATGTTTCCTTCGACCGCTGATACAAGGCCGCTCACGTCAAGCCCTTGAATCTGTCCCACATGGCCGTAAAAAAGGGAAAGGTTGATGTTGGTTGAGTCTTGCTTAGACTTGTTGATGGAGAGAGGATAGGCAATAGAAAAATTAAAGAAGTAGTGCCCGGAGCGGGGTTCAGAGAGGAGATCCTTGGTTAGCAGAGATAGATTAAAGCCGGCCATTAATAGGGGGACAACAATCCATTTATTTTTCATTGATCTCTCCTGAATGAGTTTTATTGGGCAATCCGCAGTACTACACTAAACAGCTCTATTAGTATTACGAAAATATTACTCCAATAGTTCACAAATATTCAATTCACTTGGCCCTATTTTTAGATCTTGGTTTACGCGGTAGGTCTTTCCAGCTTGAGTATTGAATTCAAGGATCTGAGTACCGTATACCAGCTTACAGGGATTGCCGTTTTTGGAGCGGATAACCGCCTCGGAAAGCTTTCCGGCCTTCCAGGTGATGTCTACTTCAAATCCACCCCGAGCACTCAATCCGGAAATTTTCCCCTCCGGCCAAGCGTCTGGTAAAGCCGGCAGCAGCTGGATCTTGTTGGGATCGGATGCCATCAGCATCTTGATGATAACTGCCGGCAGGCCTCCGCTGATGTCCATATTGAACAGCGATTTGTGATTGTGCATAGACGCGAGGTTGTGAAGCCAGTAGCGGTTGACTAGAGGGATCAAACATTGGTATGCCAGTTCACTTTCAC
>JAGLWV010000272.1 GCA_023133225.1 Candidatus Aminicenantota bacterium
GGATATAGTCAACAAGTGCCCAATGGTCTCCTGTCAAAGTTTCTATGCCCTCTTCTTCTTTAGCTAAGAACTCTGCTAAATCCTTGTTCCACTCTTCTGGGTTGATCAAAAATCCTTCTTCATTAATTTCTATCTTTTTTCCTTTGACATCAATATATGGCATCGTGAACCTCTCCGTCATTTTTTCTTTAAAACGGGCTATTATAGCACAACTTAACACTTTGGTCACTTTGTGTAGTTCAGAGGAAGCATTTCCTAATCCCTGATGATAGCGTGATTTTGGTATCACGGAAGAAGAGATGTAATTTTTAGAGTTTATTCTTGCAGAAAAATAATCTATCTTTTAAAATAATTCAGTTAAATACTAAAAGGAGGACAAAATGGCTGAACGCCGCGTTAAATTTTTATTTGTTGGTCTAATTTTTTTTATATGTTCCCTTCTCCTCATGTATTCTCAATCAATGCTCACAGTCAGTAAAATCGTAGAAAAAAACATCCAAGCCGCAGGAGGAAAAGAGAATTTAGCTAAGGTAAAGAATTACTCTTTCAAAAATGGTTTTACGACGTATTACATGTCAACAAAAGGTATGATGAAGCAGACTGAAGGGAAAGAACCGATTATTACCGAAGTGATCCTGGTTGGAAATAGTAAAGTTAAGAGAAATCGTTTCAATAACGTTACTGAGTTCACGGGGCTTGAGAAATCCACCTTCCAGTGTCTGGCCCAACTCAGGTGTAGCTTATTTACTCTTGCTACCTTTAAAGACAAACTGAAGTTTACGGGGCTGAAGAATTTTGGACCGAAGAAGTACTACATGCTGACCACACACATGGACGGCCTGGAGGTCGAATTTTATTTGGACTCTGAAGAATTCACGCTCAGGAGAATGGTCCTTAATGGTTTTGATCCGTCTCAAGGAAAATACGAGGTCAATCACGATTTCGGTCCCTATCAGGATATAGATGGAGCGAAAATTCCATCTTCCTGGTTCAACTCTCAAATAGGGACGACTCGAGGAAGCAGCTTTGCAATTTCTGATGTGAAAATCAATCAACCTCTAGGGGAAAATTTCTTCACCAAACTCGATGTCAATGTAGGCAAAGTAAAAATACAAAAAGGAGCATTAAGCGGAAATGTTGTTGAATTTAGATTCCGGCGAGGCAGACTTCAGATAGCTACCAACTGGACAGATGAATTTATTAAGAAAGCCGGATTTCAGGCAGGAGATAAATTGATTCTCCAGATTGGCGGTATGGATCTTGAAATCGATTTTTACGCCTCGCAGCCTCCAAGAGGAACAATAAAACCAGGAGCTAAGTATGTGATTCCAAACTTCAGAGGGGAAAACTATTTTATCATTCTCGGCAAAGAGGAGAACGAACAGCTCTCTGAAAAATTAGAATCTCTATTACCTATCCGGATAAAAAGAAAGTAAAGGAAAAGGAGGAAATTTATGGCTAAAGTGAACCGTCGAAATTTTATGCAAACCCTGGCATCCGGTGTGCTGGGTTTTGGGATCTCAAAAAATGTTAAGGCAAGTGTAGAAGATAGAGGCCCCTTTCAGAGTGAATCCTCTCCGTCTAAAATACGGAAATATAATACGCTGGGCAAGACAGGCATTAAAGTTCCCGATGTAAGCTGTGGTGCAATATCATTCTTTGAGCCGAGTGTTTTGAGGTATGCCTATGATTTAGGGGTGACTTATTTTGACACAGCTGAAAGCTATATGCGCAGCAAAAGTGAGTCATTGATCGGGGAGGCGTTAAAAGATGTAAGAGACAAGGTAACCATCACAACCAAACATGGTTATTCTTCCCGCCAGAAAATTAAAAGAGAAGATATCATCAAACGAGTGGAAGATAGCTTGAAACGCATGCAGTCTGATTATATCGATGTAGCCATGATTCATGGCATGAGTGACCTTTCTTTTCTTAAAAATGAAGAAATCCAGGCTGCTTATTCACAGCTGAAAAAAGAGGGAAAAATTCGCTTCACCGGTTTTTCCACCCACAATGCGAAACTCACCCTGAAGCAGGCTCTTGATAATGATTTTGCCCAGGTTATTCTTTTTATTTACAATCACATGGAAGGCTCAGAGATCGAACCTCTCATAGAGCAGGTTCACCGCAAAGGAATTGGAACGGTCGCAATGAAAATCTTTGCTGGGGGGAAGCACGGAAACTTAGAATCTCTGATCAGTCAAAAAGTGAGTTACCCTCAGGCGGCCATTCGCTGGGTCATGAGCAATCCTAACATTGACTGTTGTATTCCAACCATGAGCAGCTATTCCCATGTTGAAGAATTCGTGGCTACATCAGGAAAACCGATAAAGAGGGCTGACTCAAAGGTGATTGCGGAGTATCAGCGTCAGACAAAAAATCAATACTGCAGAGTAAGCTGCAGCGAATGTCTAACTTCCTGTCCAGAGAATGTTGCGGTTAACGATATTCTCCGCTACAAAATGTATTTTGAGGACTACCGGAGAGAAAAAGAGGCAATGTATTATTACACAAAGCTGGAGGAGAGCAAAAAGCCTCTCAACTGTGCAAACTGTTCCGGATATTGTGAAACAGCCTGCCCCTATGGCCTTGCAGTCAAGGAGAAGCTCATAGAAGCAGACGAGATATTAAGAGCTTGATTTGTAGATAAAGGCTGTTCTAAATTTAAAAAAGAACGTTTAGCCTGGATTATTCACGAGTCGAGATTGCTTTAGCGGCGAGGCCGCAGCCCATGAA
>JAGLWV010000273.1 GCA_023133225.1 Candidatus Aminicenantota bacterium
AGGGGACTGTCCCCTTTTTTTTACGCCCATAGGGTAAAAAATGCCGATAGAAAAAATGGAATTTAAAAAAAGACGAAACTATTTGACCCACTGAAAAAGCATGATAATATGCGGATATCATGACTATTAAATATAAGTATCGACAGTTTTTATGAATAATTCAGGTTAGTAAAAAGGTAAGGAGGGCAATAATGCGGAAATATCCTTTTTTTGTTGTCATGTGTATGGTTGTTTTTGTTACATCTTTGGCTCTGGGAACAGAATTTGAAGAAGATATCATTAAAACATCAAAAGGTGATTTAAAGATCACATTCATAGGCCATGGAACATTGATGTTCACATTCGGAGGCAAAGTTATTCATATCGATCCTGTTGGAAGATATGCTGATTACAGCAAACTTCCCAAAGCTGACATGATACTCGTAACCCATGAGCATGGTGACCACCTCGATTCAAAAGCCATTGGTCTCATTCGCAAAGAAAAAACGGATCTGATCTTGACACAGAAGTGTGCTGAAAAAGGAGAAACTGGCATCATCATGAAAAACGGTGATGTTAAAACTGTTCAGGGACTTAAGATCGAGGCTGTTCCCGCCTATAATATTGTCCACATGCGGTCTGGATCATCTCCGTTCCATCCAAAAGGTCATGGCAACGGTTATGTGATAAGGTTCGCTAACAAGAGAGTTTATGTGGCTGGAGATACGGAGAATACGCCGGAAATGAAAAAACTAAAAAATATCGATATAGCCTTCTTGCCGATGAATGTCCCCTATACGATGACTCCGGAAATGGTGGCCGACGCAGCAAAAGTGTTTATGCCGAAAATACTCTACCCTTATCACTTCGGCAGGACAGACACATCTAAGCTTGTCGCACTACTGAAGGATGAAAAGGGCATTGAGGTCCGCATCCGAAAGTTGAAGTGATCATCTCTCTGCGTTTTACCATTCAAAATATCTAATATTAGAGTTTGTCCCCAGCTTATGTGTCTCTGGGATTTATCTGTCAATAAAGCAAATAAGATTTTCTCAGATTGTGAAAATTATTTAAATCTTCCTTATGACTTTTGACGATGTCTTTGATATCGATCCCTTTTTCGATTGCTTCCCTCACTTCTGAGGTTCCCATTATTTTATCCATGTACCTGGTGTGAAATTTAAAAAAAGCGGGATACATGTTTTTTATTGTTTTTATTATATGAAGCGAAGATTCAAACGGTCTGTATCTGTTTCTATCCTTGATGTGTATCTGTGCGCCACCGCATAGTTCTCCCTTATACTTTGAGAAAATAGGTGTAAACCAGGCCTCTCTGAACTTAACTCCCGGAAGATTAAGTTCATTGAGTCTTTTCGTTATATCATACCCATCGATCCAGGGAGCCCCAAAAAGTTCAAAGGGCTTTGTTGTCCCCCTCCCTTCTGACACGTTTGTACCCTCCAGAAATACCTGTCCAGGATACACGGTCGCTGTATGTATTGAAGGCATGTTTGGTGATGGTATGACCCAGGGAAGGGACGTATCGTCATACCACATTTCCCTCTCCCATCCCTGCATAGGAATGACGGTCAGGTTGGCCTTTTTCTTAAAATAATTGGCATTAAAGAACCTGGCCAGCTCCCCAACTGTCATTCCGTGTCTAACAGGTATGGGGTAGAGGCCGACAAAAGAACTGTATTCCGGATACTGCAGGAGCGGGCCCTCCATATCTATGCCGTTTATGGGATTCGGTCTGTCCAGGATAATAACATCAACACCATTTTCGGCACTTGCCTCCATGCAGAAAGCCATTGTCGCAATATAGGTATAAATTCTTGTTCCCACATCCTGAATATCGAATATCATCACATCCACTTTCTCCACTATCGAGCTCTCGGGAATTTTCCCGGTATTTTCTGTATCAAAGGAGCGCATGTACTCATCGATATTCTTAAGCATTCCTGCCGCAGGTTTTATGGATTGACCGTAAAGGCTGAATACAGGAATTTTATATTTTTCATCCATATAAAAAGAAACATACTCACCCGCTTGCGCATTTCCTCTTACTCCGTGCTCGGGTCCATATAAAGCAACAAGGTTGATTTGCGGGTTTGAATACATACGTTCGATCGTACTCTTCAAATGGCTGTCCACACCAGTTGGATTTGTAATTAAACCCACTCTTTTCCCCTTGACCAGATCAAGATGGTTTTCCAGGAACACCTCGATTCCAAGCTTTATTTTCTTTTGTCTTTGGGGAACAACAGCCTTCCTATCGCTTTTGCAGGAGGGCACAGAGATTATATTCGTCAACAATACAGTAAAAATGAAAGCTAGAGAGAGTCGTGTTTTAAAGCTCAATTCCTAGGCCAAATAGTCCGTGGAACGCTACATTCGGTACATAGGCATTGCCATCCTGGATGGGAATGACTGCATATGATGTCGTAAATTTCGCTTCCAATACGCCGAAAAATTTACCCCAAATCGTAAACTTTTTTCCTGCCGCAACTTGCAAAGTGATTCCCGAGATATAAAAACCATCAAATCCTTTTTCCCAGAGGAGAGTTTTTCCTCGTATCGTTGTTTCCGGATGTGTTGCCACAATCCCTGCGCCCACACGCATAATAAAACCACGGCGTAACCAAGCCCGGTTTACGGTGATAAGATTATATCCGTGAGAGATATTAAACTGCTGTACCTCATCCGGTGGATTAGACAAATAAAGCTTATGGTGAACGAGTTCAAATTCCCATGAACGATTTTTGCTCCATTTAGAGATCCTGTATGAATAATAGGGGGATCCCACAAATGGCCTTGTATTATATCTGGCAATAAGGTGAATGCGCTCTTCCCCATATTGATGAATGCTTAGTGGTGTGGCAATACTCTTCGCAGAGCCGAGAAACGCCTCAAGAGTCCAGTAGGATTTTTTTTGTGCAGGAAGAAATGCCGCTAACACTATTACACCTATTACAATTCTCTGGAATTTTATCATTTTCTCTCCTTCTATTGTGAAAAGTAAGGGCTTTCTTTTTATACATTAAATTGCACAAAAATTATAGCACTAGTTTAACCTGACTTATCCAGGTAAAATGAGCTGTGCAAAAAAAAAGGGACATTCCCTCAAAGCCCCATCCTTTGTGATATTATATTTAAAGGGTGGTGCTTTGGGGAACGTCCCTCTATTAGTCTCTCTTTGAATCAAGAAAAGAGTCGACTTAGAGTGC